>CAZYBA010000060.1:0-1437 GCA_964646105.1 uncultured Armatimonadia bacterium | reverse complement strand
TTCGGATCGGCTGTCGTGGAGTTGTATTCAGATTCCGGATTGAAAGGCGTCGATGTCCGCCGCATCGGTTTGCCGGATCATTTTGTCGAGCACGGCCCCATCCCGACGTTGCGCAAATTGATTGGCATGGATGCCGAGACAGTCGTCCGGCTTGCGGTGGAAATGACCACGAAAGACGGTTCGAAACGCGCTTGACGGTTTGTCTGTAAATAAACGACGGGGCCCGCGATGCGCGCCCCGTCGTTGTTTTCAGTGGACCGGCACCCGGTTCGTTTTGCGAACACGCCAGCAAAACCGCGGCTCCGGCGGTTCTGGCAAGGCAACCCAACCGTACTGGACCGCCCGCAACACCATTTCCGTGTGGGTCGAAACTCCCATCTTCAAGTGAATATTGCTCAAATGCGTCCGGGCCGTGTTGACGGAACATTCCAGTTCAGTCGCCAAATGCCCCGGGGTTGCGGAAGGAAGGCGGACGGCGAGTTCCAATACCTTGAACTCGCTGATCGTCAATGGACAGCCCGGAATGCGAATGCGTCGTTTCATCTAATTCCTTTCCGTTCCTCCGAAACCGCGGTTTGTGGAGCGCCGACCGCAATGGCTTCGGATTGAACGGATTTTCCAAAAAAGACGTTTCCCGGGCATTACCTTTTCAACGTTAATCCCCGTTTATACGCAATATTCCGTACGCAACCTTTCCAGAACGCGATCCGATGCGTTCCTGGATTCCCAATTCGTCGAAGAGGCCCGACCATTTCGGTGCTTTGACAACAATCCGCTTGCACGCAAGTCGCCGGGCTTCCTCGATCGATTCCAGGGTCAGCGGATGGTGTTCCCCAAAAGCCCGCAATACCGCGAGCCCTTCCTCCACTCCGAGCGGCGCCTCGAAAAACGGATCGAAACAAATGACATCGTAGGATCGATCCGAACACGTGCGCATCCAGTCGAGATGATGCCCGGACGCCACCACGTTGACGCGGCGCATGGTCTGGTTCAACAACTCGCTGGCAGTCACCCGACGCCGCAACCCATCCGCAACCACACACGCGACCGCGTCCGATGCCTCCACTGCGTCGACACGCCCGCTCGGCCCCACCAAATGCGCGCACAGGATGGCCTCCGCCCCAAATCCCAGGGTCGCGTCCAGCACACGGTCGCCCTCCTCGAACTGCGCCGCCTCCAGCAACCAATCGCGCCCGCCACGCGCCAGATTCCCCAGACGCAAGTACGCCATATTCGGGTGGAAAAAGAACTCCCATCCTTCGCGAGAGACCAACAACAATCGCTCGCTCTGGACCACCACGATCTGGTCCACCGACGGATTTGCGGCGAACACATCGGGCAACGGGTGGTTGCCACGACGTAGGATCGGCCACCCGTACCGGTCCATCAACAGACGGGCATGTTCGAGCAATGCCCAGGACGGCTTCAAGGCCGTGG
>CAZYBA010000059.1:0-11701 GCA_964646105.1 uncultured Armatimonadia bacterium | reverse complement strand
CCAGGCATTGCCGTGTGCGAGGTTTTCGTCAAGGCCGTTGGAGTCGGCATAGCGGGCGACATCGAGCCAGTGCCTGCCCCATCGCTCGCCATACGCAGGCGATGCGAGAAGGCGATCGACCACCTTCGGCCAAGCGTCGGGTGAACGATCGGCCAGAAATCGGTCGACGTCCCCGGGAGCCGGCGGCAGACCAGTCAGATCGAAGGAAGCCCGTCGGATCAGGGTGCGCCGGTCCGCGGAGGGGGCGGGTGCGATGCCGGTTCCCGCCAAGCGCTTGCGAATGAACGCGTCGATGGGCGAAACCGTACCGTCCACTTTGGGAACCGCCGGACGTCGTGGCGTTTGGAACGCCCAATGGGATTTTTCGCGGCTGGGGGCTGCGGCGCGCGGCCAGAGGGCGCCACCCGCCACCCACGCGGTCAATGTCTTGATTTCGCCGGCGTCGAGTTTCCCGGCCGGTGGCATCTTGACATTGCCGTCGTAACGGATGGCGCGCACGAGCGAGGATGCGACCGCGTCGCCGGGCACGACCACCTTGGCGGCCCCTGCTGCGTTGTCGAGACGAATACCGCCCTGCGCATTGCGTTCGTTGTGGCACTCGACACATTTCGCAGCCAGCAACGGCCGGATCTTGCGTTCGAATTCCGTTTCGGCGACCGATCCCGGAGGTGGTTCGGGAAGTTTGGCGGCCGGGGGTGCGGCGACGGCCAGAGCGGTGGCGATCGCGGGCAACGCGGCGACGAGCAGAATCGGGTTTCGCATGGTGTTTCCGGCAGAATGATACCGCCATGGGGCGTCGCACCGTAGGTGAAGCTTCACCGGAAATTCAGCATGCACGCGTCGGCGCATTGGTGTGACGAAAAGTGCTCAGACTCGCCCCGGTATTGTTTCGATCACCCAATCGTTTGGGCAGACGATCGAAGGGTATTGCAACGGCGAACAATTACCGAATATACTGTTCCGTGGATTTATCCAACAGCGCGACGTCGCGCCGAGTTTGGCGCGTTCGTCGACCACTCCTAACAGAGGAAGTACTCAAAATGCGTGGAAGCAAGCGAGCGTTTACGCTCATCGAACTTCTCGTCGTGATCGCGATCATTGCGATCTTGGCGGCGATCCTGTTCCCGGTTTTCGCCCAAGCGCGCGAGCGTGCTCGTGCGGCGGGATGCCTTTCCAACGGCAAGCAGTTGGGCCTGGCCATCATGATGTATACGCAGGACTACGACGAAGTCTTCCCGGCTGCGTTTGCCGAGCCCCCCCGTATCAACTGCCCTGGCAACACCGGAACGTTCCCGATTCCCTTCGACGGCCAATTGATGCCGTACATCAAGAACGACGGCCTGTTTGCGTGCCCGGGTGACGGCCACGCGCTCCAGGGCTGGCTGGCTGGCGCTGCCGGAGATTTCTGGGACTGCCGCTACACCCTCAACGGCCAAGCTGGCCTGCGCCGCCGTTCGTACGGCTACGTCGGTCAGATCAACACCGCGGCCGCCCGCCCCGACTCCAACACGGGTGTTTCGGTGTGGGGCCAGGGCAAGGCCATGGCCGAGTTGTCGAATCCGGGTGACACCATCGCGTTCGCCGAATCCAACACCGACGCGGAAGCGTGGGTTCTCGGCACCCCCTGGGGCTCGATGTTCACCAACTGCGACGCGTGGAAGTTGGCCGGACGTGTCCGTGCGAACGCCACCGACGAGCAGATCGGCAACTCCATCGGCTGCGGCCCCGGCGGCGTCTGGAACAACAAGCCGTTCAAGGGTCACTTCGACAAGAGCACCTTCGTGTTCACCGACGGCCACGTGAAGGCGTTCGGCTTCCGCCAGGTTGCCCAGAACGACTTCTGGATGTTCAAGACCGTCAAGCCGTAATCGGATTGGGTGGGGGCATGGCTCCGGCCTTGCCCCTGCCCTCTCCGCTACGGTCGTCAGCCTCGGATGCGGCAAAAAAGAAGAGGCGCCGGCCCCGATCGCCGGCACCCCGGCTGCAACGTCGGCCCCGGTCCAAGGTGCGCCGGGTGCGAACGCCGGAATCAGTTACGAGAGCCGGATGCCCTCGAACGTCAAGAACTCGATGCAAACCAAAGGCGCTCCCATCAAGTAAGCTTTTGGTTGGTCCGTAACTCCCTGCGACGGAGGTATCCTAATCGGATACCTCCGTTGCTGTTAATCCCCCCCGAACTGCGAGTTCCACAACGTGTCTTCAAATCGCACCGCTGTCGACAAACGACGACTCGCCATCCTGAGCGGAACGCTGGTCGTGCTCGCCCTCGCCGGTTCCGGCGTCTGGCTCAACGACCAATACACCCGCGCCCGATGGCGTGAGGCGACACTGCCCGAACTGGAAACCGAAGCGAGGCAACGGCCCCGCGAGCCGTACCTGCACGCCCAACTCGCCCTGCGACAACTCGAGGCACATCTGCACGGACCCGCCTCGGAATCCTTGCAGTCGGCAATTTCCAACGGCCTTTCCACCGTTCCTGTCTGGAAGACACTCGCCGCCGCAACCGCAGCGGCAGGCAACCCCAACGGTGCCCTCGGAGCGCTCAAACTCGGAGCCCGCGACCCTCAACTTGCCCCCACCCTCGAACCGATCGCCAAACAACTGGCCGGGCTCGGTCCCGACGCCACCGTTGAAACCTTCGCGCAAACCATTGCTCCGGAAGGAATTGCCCTCCTCGACGGGGTGCTGAAACCAAGTTTTCTTTCCTCATGGCTTGAACAACAAGGTCGCAAAAACCCGGACCAAGCCGGTTTCGAAACCCTCGAGGCATGGTTCGCCAAGGAATCGGAAAACCGGAATGTGCGATTGGCCTGGGCTAAGGCACTCGCCCGCAACCGTCGTTATCCCGACGCCGAGGAAATCCTGATCCCGCTTCTCAAGAAGAACCCGGAAGACTACGATGCAGCCCTGGCGCTCGCGGATGTCCGGTACGACGCCGGGGTGATCGCGCGGGCCGGAATTCTCTACCGGGCCTGCCTCAAGGACCGCCCTGATGATTTCCGGGCAGCCTACGGTACCGCCAAGTGTGCGGTTGACGTCAAACTGGTCTACCTCGGAGTTGAAGCAGCCACCAAGGCAACCCAACTCAAACCCGACTCCGCCGACGCGTGGGTGATGCTGGGACGCGCCTACTTCAACCAGAAATTACGCTGGGACAAGGCGGTGGACGCCTTTGCCAGGGCGCGCAAGCTCGCCCCGGAACGCACCGACTATTTTGCCCCCTACTACGATTCCCTCAGGGCCAACAACCGAATCGAAGAAGGTGCGGAACTCCTGCGCAAACGCCTCAAGGAAGTTCCCGACGACGCACAGGTCAACTACCTGCTCGCGGCGGCGTTGCTGGAAATGCGGTCGGACCAAGGATCCAGCGACGAAGCCGAGAAACTCTTGCGCAAGTCTCTCGCGTCGGAGCCCAATGTGCCCTCAACCCGGGCGCGCCTCTCCCAACTGCTCCTCGAAAAGAGTGGACAAGAACCCGCCAAGGAAGCCGTCGGGCTGCTGGAACAGGCGGTAATGCTCGACAATTACCACGCCCTGTCGCGAAGACTGCTCGCACGCGCGTATCGACGCACGGGGATGACCGAGGCCGCGGAATCCGTCGAGAAGTCCGCCAAGATGCTCGACAGCTACATCAAGCGAAAAACTCCGCTCGAGGACGCCGAGGCGGCCAATCCAACCGATCCTGAAATCCACCGCAAACTCGCCAAGATCTATCGGGACGGGGGCGAACTCGACAAGGCCGAGCGCGCCGACCAGATGGTATTTCTCTTGAAGAACCGCAAGGAAGACGCCGAAAAGGGCCTCAAGACATTGATGAATGCCACCAGCTTGAGCGCATCCACCGAATGGACGGAGGACGCCAAGCGCAAGGGTGCCAAGCAAGGAATGCCGGAAGAGGAACACAAGCATTGAAGCGATTTGACGCACTCGTGGCGACGCTGGCCCTGCTGTCCACGGGCATCGGATGCGGACGTTCCTCCGACTCCAAAGTCGCCCGGCCGGCCGACGGTACGACCGCCAAGTTCGTGAACCGAGCCGAAGAAGCCGGTCTCGATTTTACGTTCCGCCCGCCCGGGAAACCGCCGCTCACGATCCTCCAGACCATTGGCAACGGGTGCGCCCTGTTCGACGCCGACTCCGATGGAAACCTCGACATACTCCTGATTGCCGAGCAGCCGGCGTTGTTCCGAGGCGACGGCAAGGGGAGTTTCTCGAATGTGACGCAGGGAAGCGGGCTGGAATCCCTGCGCGGCCACTTCCTGGGATGCGCGGTCGGAGATATTGACAACGACGGGGATCCGGACGTCTACATCAGCGGCTACCGGGAAGGGCGGATGCTGCGCAACGATAACGGGAAATTCACCGACGTGACTTCGAAAAGCGGCATCGCAAGTCAACCCTGGGGCACGTCCGCGACATTCACCGACCTTGATCAGGATGGCTTGCTCGACCTCTTCGTCTGCAACTATGTCCTGTTCACTCCCAAGACCAAGCCTCAACTGTGTTATTTCCCGATGGCGGACGACAAGAGCAAGAAACTGCTCAGTTCCTGTGGTCCCAAGTACTACGACCCCGATTTTGCGACGGTCTGGCGCAACACCGGCAACGGCCGCTTTGAAGACAAAACCAAGGCCTGGGGTGCCGACAAACATACGGGCAAGGGACTGGGAGCAGTTGCCGTCGACATCGATGGTTCCGGGCGCGACAGCATCGCAGTCGCCAATGATGAAATGGCCGGAAACCTGTTCCTGAACACCGGTGGCGGGAAGCTCAAGGATATCGCGGTCGAGGCGAACGTGGCCTACGACCGAGACGGCAATGTGCATGCGGGCATGGGAATCGACTGGGGCGACTACGACAACGATGGCAAGCCCGACCTGATTGTCACGACGTTTCGAAACGAGTCCAAGAGCCTTTACCGAAACGACGGCGACCGGTTGTTCACGGATGTCAGTTTTCCCTCGGGAATAGGGCGTTCGGCATTCACGTATGTTTCGTTCGGTGTCAAATTCCTCGATTTCGACAACGACGGCTGGTTGGATGTGGCGATGGCCAGTGGCCATGTCCAAGACAATATCGAGAAACTCGAAGACACCACGTATCGACAGCCGACCGTTCTGCTGCGCAACAAGGGCGCGGCCGGCAAGGCACTCTTCGACGATGTCACGGCAGTTTCGGGAATCGGCGAAACCGGAAATATTGTCGGGCGGGGACTGGCGGTCGGCGATTACGACAACGACGGCAAGGTGGATATGCTGGTGATCGACAGTGACGGCAAGCCGCTGTTGCTCCACAACGAAACAGCCACCACCAACCACTGGATCCGATTTGTCCTGGAGGGTACCGGCAAGTCGAACCGCTCCGCGCATGGTGCGATCGTGACCATCGAACTCGAGGACGGCACGAAGCGAACCCGGCACTGCCAATCGGACGGTTCGTACCTATCGGCAAGCGATCCACGGGTGCATTTCGGAATCGGTTCAGCCGGCAAAGTACGCAAGGCGAGCATCCGGTGGCCTTCCGGCCGGAAACAGACCATCGACCTGCCTCCCGTCGATCAGGAAACGCGATTCCGCGAGGGCGATTCCGATTAAAAGCCCAGGAGGGTACTGACCGATGGGTTTTTCAGGCCGTGGATTTGGCCCGCAGCCGGGTCGACCTTCCCTACGCACCGATACGTTCAGGCGGGTTGTCCAAAGTTTTGGCCCTTACAAGGCCCACATGGCGCTTGTCGTGGTGCTGGTGCTTGGTTCGGCGTTCCTCGGATTGCTTCCCCCCTATTACCTGCGCACGATTGTCGACGACGGTTTCGCGAATCGGGACCTCGGCGTGGTGCAACGTTACACATGGCTGACCTTGGTGACCACGGTGGCCGCCAGTGCGCTTGGTGTCGGATACGGCTGGCTTTCGGTCTTGATTGGCCAGCGCATCATGCGCGACCTGCGCCACCGCCTCTTCAGCCATCTGCAAGGAATGGGGTTGCGCTTTTTCACGTCGACCAGCACCGGCGAGATTCAATCGCGTCTCCTAAGCGATGTCGGATCAATTCAAGGAGTCCTCAGCGATACCGTTGCCAATTTCCTGAGCAATGTCACCACAGTCATATCGACATTGGTTGCGATGATCGCCATGGACTGGCGGCTGACACTTCTCTCGGTCGGGGTGCTCCCGTTCTTCGCCCTCCTTTCCGCCAAACTGGGAATGCGTCTCGGCGACGTCCGCAAGGAAGTGTCCAAGCGCAACGCCGATGTTTCTGCCACCATGCAGGAGACGCTCTCGGTATCGGGCATCCTTTTGGTGAAGACCAGTGGTCAACAGTCGCGCACCCTTGAGAAGTTCGGCAATGAAAACGACCGATTGACCGATGCCCAGACCCGCCTGATGGGCATCATGCGGATCTTCTTCAGCCTGATCCCGCTGACGTTTTCATTGACGCCGGCGCTCGTGTATTGGTTGGCCGGTGTTTACATCGCCCGTGGCGAAAGTCAACTGACCGTCGGAACGATTGTGGCGTTCACGGCATTGCAAAGCCGACTGTTCTTTCCCATGAGCAGTTTGTTGAACGTTCAGGTGGAAGTACTCTCCGGCATGGGGTTGTTCGACCGCATTTTCGAATACCTGGACATGAAACAGGAAATCGTCGACAGTCCGGATGCAATTTCCCCGCGCACCGATGAAATCCGCGGCGAAGTGACATTCCGCGATGTTGTCTTTCGTTACGACCCGGAGCAAGAATCCCCCACTCTCGACGGAGTATCGTTCACGGCGTCCCCCGGCCAGTTCATCGCGCTGGTGGGCGCATCCGGTGCGGGCAAGACCACCCTCACCTATCTGATTCCGCGCCTGTACGATCCCGACTCGGGTACAGTCGCGTTGGATGGGCACGATTTGCGGGTACTGACACAGGAATCGATCGGACGCTTGGTGGGTGTCGTTACCCAGGAGACTTATCTGGTACACGACACCATCAAGGAAAATCTGCGTTGGGGCCGTCCGGACGCCACCGACGAGGAAATCGTCGACGCCGCCAAGGCCGCTGCCATTCACGACCATATCGCGTCACTGCCCGAGGGATACGAGACCGTGGTGGGCGAACGCGGGTACAAGTTGTCGGGAGGCGAAAAACAGCGCATCGCCATCGCGAGGGCGATTCTCAAGAACCCGCGCATACTGATTCTCGACGAAGCCACCAGTGCGCTCGACACGCAGACGGAGAACCTGATCCAGGATGCATTCTCCCGACTTTCCCGAGGGCGCACGACCTTCGCGATCGCCCATCGCCTCTCGACCATCGTCGCGGCAGACTTGATATTGGTGATGGAGCATGGCCGGATCGTCGAGCAGGGAACACACGGGGAATTGCTGGCGACCGGTGGTGTTTACGCCGGACTGCATGCAGCCCAGTTCGGTGCCGAAATGACGTCGTGATTCGGATTCGGCACGCACGCGCCCGGTTATCGCTTCCGTCGGGCGACCGTCGGTCGGACCTCCTTGAAATCGTATAATCCGGTTATGGCACCTTCCCGAACCGACTTTTCCGCAACCTTGATTCCCGGTGACGGCATCGGACCGGAAGTGACTCAAGCGACGGTGGCTATTCTCGACGCAGCGGGAATGCAAATCGCGTGGGATCGGCAGGACGCCGGGGCGGAGGTGGCGGCGCGCACCGGATCCACATTGCCCGATTCGGTCGTCAACTCGATTGTCAAGAACCATCTTGCGTTGAAGGGGCCGATCGGCACCCCGGTGGGCACCGGTTTCACAAGTGTCAACGTCGCCTTGCGCAAACGTCTGGAGTTGTATGCGAACATTCGTCCGGCGCGCACGTTGCCGGGTGTGAAGACTCCGTTTCCCGACATCGATATCGTGGTCGTTCGCGAGAACAGCGAGGATCTGTACTCGGGTATCGAGCATGTGGTCGTGCCCGGGGTGGTCGAGAGCCTGAAAATCATCACCGAGGCGGCTTCCACGCGGATCGCACGGTTTGCCTTCGAATATGCCCGCACCAACGGTCGGCGCAAGGTGACCGCGGTCCACAAGGCCAACATCATGAAACTCAGCGATGGCCTCTTCCTGGACTGTTGCCGGCAGGTGGCGCGTTCCTACAGCGATATCGAGTACACGGAGATGATTGTTGACAACTGTTGTATGCAGTTGGTCACAAGACCGCAGCAGTTCGATGTCATGGTGATGGAGAATCTCTACGGGGACATAGTCTCGGATCTGGTTTCGGGGCTGGTGGGCGGGCTGGGAATGACGGGTTCGGCCAACATCGGCACGGACGTCGTGGTGTTCGAAGCGGTCCACGGAACGGCCCCGGATATCGCCGGCAAGGGTTGGGCGAACCCGACCGCACTACTGATGTCCGCGTTGCTGATGCTGCGCCACACCGGCCATGTGCCCGTCGCCGACCGTATCGAAACGGCGTTGTTGGCGGTATACAAAGCGGGAAAGGTGCGGACACGCGATCTCGGCGGTACCGCGTCGACGACCGAGTTTGTCGATGCGGTGATTGCGGCGTTGCCTTCCCATGATTGAGTCTCCCGAAGCCACTGCGGCGCAGCTCGACCTGATGATTGCAGGAGCCATGGTCATCGATGGGACTGGCACGCCGGGCAGGATCACCGATGTCGGGGTTGTCGCGGACCGGATTGTTGCAATCGGAGACCTTACATCGGTGCCTGCCGACAAAAGGATCAGCGGGACCGGCAAGGTGTTGACTCCGGGATTTATCGACATCCACACCCACTCGGACTTTTCCTTGCTGTTCACCCCGGGAATGGAATCGTCCCTTGCGCAAGGGGTGACCGCCGAGGTGGTCGGCAACTGCGGAATATCCCTGGGGTTGGCGTCGGGCGGCGAGTTGTTTTCGCTTGAGCGACGCGGTCTGGAGCGGGTCGGGCTGGGAATCGACTGGCCGGACATGGGCGGTTTCCTCGAACGTGTGGAGTCCTCGGGTACCGCAATCCATGTCGCGACATTGGCCGGGCATGGCACGTTGCGCAAGCGCGTGATGGGAATTGCCAACCGTCCTCCGGAAAGAGCCGAGATGGGCGCGATGTGTCGTTTGCTTGAAGGCGCGCTCGAGGCCGGCGCGGTGGGGTTGTCTTCCGGATTGGAATATGTTCCCGGAATGTACGCCGATGTCGCGGAGATGGCGGCGTTGGCGGCAGTGGCCCGCGAAGCCGGCGGTTTTTACGCGACCCATTTGCGTGACGAAGGCGATTTTCTGGTGGAAGCAGTGGACGAGGCGATCGCGGTCGCCGAGCGCGCCGGGCTTCCCCTCCAGCTCTCTCACCACAAGGCGGAACGTCCCCCGAACTGGGGGAAGGTAACAGTGACATTGGAGCGGATCGCCGCGGCTCGGGCCCGCGGTGTCGACATCCAACTCGATCAGTATCCCTACACCGCCTACCAAACCGCGTTGTCCACCATCGCCCTTCCCCCTTGGGCGGTCGGCGGGACTCCGGAGTCGATGGCCGAACGATTGCGCGACCCCGAAGTCCGCCAACGCGTGCGCGCAGAAATGACGGTCGTCGATTACGCCGCGGTCGTCATGGCGTCTTGTCCACCGCATCCCGAGTATTCCGGACGCAGCGTCGCCGATCTGGCAGCCGACGCTGGAGTCGATCCGCGGGACTGGATCCTTGACCTGCTTTCCCTGGGAGAAGGCTGGATCAGCGCGGTTCACCATGCGATGTGCGAGGAAGATCTGGAACGAATCCTCGCCGATCCGTTCGTGATGGTTGGCTCCGACTCCGTTGCCGCGTCGCTGCACGGTTCTCTGGCTCAGGACCGTCCGCACCCGCGGACGTTCGGGACTTTTGTCCGCGTTCTGGGTCGATATGTCCGCGAGCGCGGCGTTCTCACTTTGGAAGAGGCGATCCGGCGGATGACATCGTTGCCGGCGGATCGCTTGGGCTGGACCGACCGCGGGCGGATCCGGGTCGGAGCCGTGGCCGATCTGGTGTTGTTGGACCCGGAAACCGTCGGCGATGTCGCGACCTTCGAGACACCCCTTCGTCCGGCGCGCGGTGTCGACGCGGTTTGGGTTCGCGGGGACTTGGCCTGGGCGGACGGATCAGCGACTGGTTCGCGGAGCGGACGGGTCCTGCGCGCCCGATAGTGGTTTTTCGTTGGCCTCGGACGCGGCATCCAAGAGCAATTTCACCCGCTCCGGGATATTCGGCTCTCCTTCGTAGGGAATCATCGCGGCAAGGCGTTCCAAATCAGTCCGTAGAATTTCCAGCGCCTGGTCGGCTTCGGAGCGGTTGAGAAACCAATCGGAGCGGGAATACCAGCCGCCGTAGAGGACAGCCACCGTTCGGAAACCGAGTCCATCTTCTTCCAAGGTCAGACGTGCGTCCGCGTCTTCCGGATCATCCGGATCCGCCCATTCGGCATCGGCGAGAACACGCCCCCCTTCCGGCCCGGGTTCGCCGACCGTTGCCCCGCCCTCGGTGGCAATCCAATCCCGCGGTGTCTCGTCGTCCATTTCCACCTCACCTTTTCCGTCGCGCATGGGCGTCCAAGCGGTTCTCGATGAACGTCTCGGCGAGCAACAGCAATCCTACCAATGGGTCGCCGACGGCACGCAATCCGCGTCCGAACCGACGTCCGTCGTCGATCAAGGAGCCTTCGGCGTTGCGCCAAGTGACCGGTTGGCGCAACCAGATGGCCATGCAACCGACGCCCGCCCCCAGCACGAGAAACCAGCCCCACGGGTGGTCTCGCAACCATTCGAAGATGAGGGAAATCAATCCTGCCACGTCACGTCAGCCAAACTCCGCCGCCAAGGAGTACAGCAAGGGTGTTGCCCCGATCCCCTGGGCGCGGAACGGTGGCGAGGGTTGTCGTCAAGGTTCGCGCCACTGCGCCCCCTCGTGAAGCAGTGTCGCGGCCTTTTCCGGTCCCCAGGTTCCGGTGAAGTAGGGTTGGACGTCGGATGGGTGTGCCTTCCAGGACTCGAGGATCGGGGAGAGCAGGCGCCATGCGGCCTCCACTTCGTCGCCGCGGGCGAACAAGGACGCGTCCCCGCGGATGGCATCCAGCAGCAGGCGCTCGTATGCATCGGCGATCGGGGCGTCCGCGAAGGCAGAGTGGTATGTGAAATCGAGGTTCACGGGACGCAATGTCATGCTCGGGCCGGGTTCCTTGGCACCGATCTGCAGGTGGATGCCCTCGTCCGGCTGGATTCGGATGACCAGAACGTTGGGGCTGACATCTTCCCGGTCCATGCGGGCGAAGAGAATCTGGGGAATCGCCCGGAAATGGACGGCGACCTCGGTGACCCGTCGGGGCATTGCCTTGGCACATCGAACATAGAAGGGAATCCCTCCCCATCGCCAATTGTCGACATGCAGGCGCAGGGCAACATAGGTTTCGGTGCTGGATTGGGGGTCGACCCCGTCCTCGCCTCGATAGCCGGCGTACTGGCCGCGCACGGTCGCATGGGGAACTTCGTCCGCGGGAATAGGCCGGATCGACCGGATTGCCTTGACCTTTTCATCCCGGACTGCGTTGGCATCCAGCCGGACGGGCGGCTCCATCGCCACGAGTGACAGGATCTGCAGCGCGTGATTCTGCAAAACGTCCCGGGTCATCCCCGTCTGGTCGAAGAAATTTCCGCGCCCTTCCACCCCGATTTCCTCGGCGACCGTGATTTGGACATGGTCGACGTATTTGTGGTTCCAGAGCGGTT
>CAZYBA010000058.1:5837-11717 GCA_964646105.1 uncultured Armatimonadia bacterium | reverse complement strand
AAGGACCAAACCACCATCATCGAGGGTGCGGGGTCGGCTGACGAAGTCAAGGGTCGAATCGACCTGATTCGACGTCAGATTGACATCACCGACTCCACCTACGACAAGGAAAAACTCCAGGAGCGCCTCGCCAAGTTGGCAGGCGGTGTCGCGGTCATCCAGGTGGGTGCCGCAACCGAGACCGAGCTTAAGGAAAAGAAGCACCGGTACGAGGATGCTCTTTCCGCTACCCGCGCTGCGGTGGAGGAAGGCATTGTCGCAGGCGGAGGAGTTGCCCTGATCAACATCGCCTCGGCGTTGGATTCGGTCGTCGCCGACAACCATGACGAAGAAGTGGGTGTCTCCATCGTCAAGCGCGCTCTTGAGCAGCCGCTGCGCACGATTGCCGAGAACGCAGGGCTCGAAGGCTCTGTAGTGGTCAACAAGGTCAAGGATCTCCCGGTTGGACACGGCTACAATGCCCTGACCGGCGAGTACGGCGACATGACCGCGTTCGGTGTCATCGACCCGGTCAAGGTGACGCGATACGCACTCGCGAACGCGGCGTCCATCGCGTCGCTCATTCTGACCACCGAAAGCGTCGTGGCTGAAAAGCCGGAAAAGCCGGCTGCGGGCGGTGGCGACCACCACCACCACGACGACTATTGATTCCCGGATCGATATTCGCGAACAAAAACGGGGGCTGCGGAATTTCCGCAGCCCCCGTTTCGTTGTTTAAACAATCCTCGGAATCAGCCGGAAGACACGGGTTCCATCCCCGGCATGATTCCTTGGTTCACGATTCCATTGGTCCGCTGTCGGGTCAACTCTCCCGGGCGTCGCACAACGACACATCCCACCCAAACGCCGACGACGTCAGTCGGAAGGATTGAATCTTGCCCGCGGGAACCGGCAATTCCAGCCGACTTCCTCCCAAGGAAATGGCGGGCCGGGCATCGCGGCCCGATCGGTTGTGCCACCGAACCACCCAGCCTGCGCGATCGCGGGAACGTTTGACGCTCAACAACTCGCAGCCATCGGCATTCCATGTCCCAATGGCACCCGAACGCCCGGATGAACCTGACGACGGCGCGACACGTTGCACCAACAGACCGCGCTCGAGTTCACGCGATACGTTTCGCGGATCTTGACTACCGTTCGCAAATCGCATCGAGAACTTGAGTTCGCCGCAGTCAACCGAAGGTTCCCAGGGGCTTTCCCCCTCGCTGATGGAACTGTCCGCCGCGTAGCGCGATGCCCGGCAAACTGTCGCCTGCAGCTGCCCCGTGGACGTCAGATTCCAGCCGTAAAGGGAGTCCGTGGCCCAGATCAGATCTCCCGCCACGGCCCATCTTCCTCCCGGAACCTCGCCGGCACCCGCTGGTCGACAGGCGACTCCTCCCGGCACATCGTAATCGGCGCACGGCGCATCGGCCTCGACCTCCAGTTTTAGCCTCGCCGCAGATTCGTTCCAGAGCACACGGGCGTCGACACCCACACTTCCTTCGCCGTCGTCGACAGTGAACGTCAGATCGATCCGGCTGGAACCGCCCTCCAGACGGACCCACAGTCGACCACGCAGGGGACCGGGCTCCAGCACATGGGTCGTGGTGACCATCCACCGATGTCGAACCGTCTGCAGATCGAGCGAGACCGGTGCCTCGTCCATCGCGCCCCAGGAACCGTACGGATCCTCAACGGAAAGCACCCGCAATCGGCGACGGACTCCCCCCCAAGCCAGGCCGATATCTCCTGTGCCGACGTCCACACGCACGCCAACCATTCCGTTGTCCAGTCCGGACGAGCCCACCGTCTCCACACTTCCCTTGGGCGCATCCCTCGGGAACTCCTCGAGTCCCAGTGTGAACACCGACCATCCGAACGCCGGCAATTCGACCCGAGCGACATGACGATCCCGCCACGGTAGGTTTTCATTACCAAAGCGATTTTCAACACGGATGCGCTGGCTCGCCAGGACGCATCCGTCCGGGCCACGCAATACCGACGGAACCTGCGCAACCCGCCCGGAATAGGCGAACAACGGACGGTAGTCGAGGCATCCCTCGAACTCGACATGGTGTGTTACCGGAACCGGTTCGGGGTTCACGACCAAGAATGCCAACGCGCCCGGATTGTCACCGTACGCTTTGGGAACCGTGGTGTCGGCAGCGGCAGCCAAGGCGTTTACCGCATCGAGTTCCATCCGCCGAGCGGAATCAACAACCCCTCCCAATTGAGCCACCTGATCGTCCATCGCCCGCTCGATGCTTGTGCCGGGGAGGATGTCGTGGAATGCGTTGAAGAGCAAGGTTTCCCATGCCCGTGGTTCCTCCAAAATCCCCACGCCGTTGGCCAGAGAAACGGCCGATGTCAAGTTTTGCGCACGTGCCAGCGATCGTTCGGCCTCGCGGTAGCGGAATTTAAAACGCGCCACCGACGAGTAGCATCCACGCAGGCAGTAATTCAATTCCCCATGGTGCGTCGGGATGTTCCGGTCGGTAATTTCGGAACGCAATTCACGGAAAAATCGATGCAACCCGCTGTGGACCAATTCGACTTCGGACACATTGGTGTTCGCCCAAGCCCGGATTTCCGCCAATTGGCGACGGGTGGGACCGCCTCCGTGGTTTCCGACTCCGAACAGGACTGCAACATTGCGGAATCCCGCATCACGCGCGGCATTCAACAAGCCGTCGAGACGACGCGGCATCTCGTCCCTTTCCGCTCCGTACCATCCCACAGGAGGGCGCCAAGCGAGCACACGTCCGCCGCCCTTGCCTTCCCACCAGAAAGCCGAGGAGTTCCCTTCGAACGGTCGGGTGAACGCGAACGATTCCATTCCGGCGGCCGTCAGGATATCCGGCATCCCGGCACTGTGCCCGAACGAATCCGCGGCCCATGCGACCGTCGGCCGCACTCCGAAGGAATCATGCAAATAGCCCGATCCATCGAGGAATTGCCTTAGGAAAACCTCCGTGGCCGGCAAATTGGTGTCGGGCTGGATGACGGTCCCTCCAACGCTATCCCAGCGGTCCGCAACAACCATGGCTCGAATACGGCTGAATGTTTCGGGATCGTATTTCTCAATATGTCGGTAGACGGCCGCCTCGCCCCGAATAAATGTCAGGTCGGGATCCTCGTCCATCAAGTCGAGAACCGTACGGCAAGTGACCATCCCCTCGTTGAGGCCTTCACGCCAGTCCCACAACCAAACAGGATCCAAATGGGCATTGGGAATCAAGTGGAATCGGTATCGCATTCACTGCCGTTCAACGCAATCCAACCAGATGCCTTCCTTCACCGGTAACAATACCGGTTTTCATTCCTACCTATTTCCAACCCGGTCCGAACGGGGTAGTTTGTGCTTGCACGAGAAACACTCAATGGGATCGTCGGTTCGGTTTATTCCGGCCGGGGTCCCTTTTTTTTTGCCCGCCTCGTCAACACCATCAATACGACTGCCCCCCCCTCGCGACTTCAAGGAGCATCGCATCGAACCGGATGACCGGATTGGCAATTCCGACCTCGCCCTGCAGCGACAACACGCAAACGTTCCGTCCGGGCTACCGAGGCAAGCGTTCGCAGCGAAGCCGAAACCTCCGTCGACGATTCGGTGTTCTCGACCAAAATCGTCGCGATCAGGAATTCGACCAGTTCCGATGGATCGTCGGGACGCCCACAATAATCGCTCACTCCACGGCAACACGCTTGCCTCAGAATGCGAAGGGCGGAGTCATCCTGGGGACGCCAGCCCGCCGATATTCCGTCCGCAATTCCCGCCCGAAGGAGCCGCAGCACCGATTCCAACGATACACCGATCCGACCGGAGCGGATTCGCACCCGGCAGGCAAGTTCGTGGCACACGAACCAATCCATCATTTCCTTAGGGGATGGTGCGCTCCATTCCCGCAATCGAGATGAAGACAACGACAGGATTCTCCCGAACCGTGCATCGATCAACAAGGCAACCATTGCGATCAGCGCTCCCGCAACGGCACACCAGCTGTCGAACCATCCGACTCCAATCCCACTGATTGACACCACAAGCACCGTCCGGCGCCAAGCAAGCCAGCGGTTAAAGCGGTTCAGGATCGTGACAAGTCGACGAATCTCATCCGGACGGTCCCACCCCGCGGAGCGGTGCCACCCGAAGTGCCGGGACCCCACTGATTTCCGAAGTTTCAGCACTTCCCACCCGCGAACCCCGAGCGGCTACGAAACATAGTCTGCCAGCCAGTCGGCGTACAACGGACAACGCCAGTGGGCCGACGCCCGGGTGTCGGCGCCCACCAATCCGACGCTGCGCAGGCCGGAAAATGCCTTGGAATCGAGTGCCGGCCGCGGGGTAGCCAGTTCACGGACCCATTTGCGATGACTTTCATCGGCTTCGACCCATCGCGACAGTCCAAACAAGTGGTCCGACAACGGGCCTTGTCCCTCCCGGGTCGCGTCGATCAACCGCTCCAAATTCCATCCCCCCGACGACAGGGCGTCGAGGCCGAGTTGAACAAGATAGGGATGCCCCCCGACCCATCGGTGGTAATGTTGCCAAATCTCCGAATCCACCGACTCCGCCACCCGACTCCGCAATCCTTCCGATTCCGCGATGGAAAAATCCGACAACACCCAGGGAGTACCGACATTGAATGGTGACTGGTTCGGGTCGGCGATGAAGTGGTGGGCCTCGGCGGTGTAGGAGATGGTCACAGTCAGGTTCGCCCAGTCGGGATCCGGATCGGTGGCACGACGATTGTGCCACGCACGGAAGAGCCCGAACACCTCGCCACACCATCGGTGCCGTAACAGCCGGTCCGCTTGGTCTATGGCCAGAACCAGGCCGAAAGGCGACGAGGGAAGAACGTGGCGCCGCAACCACCTTTCCAGATTCGCCCCCGGAGCCCGTTGCCCATTCCAGAATTCCGCCACCGACTTCGACCAAGACACTTGGTCTTCGACTGTCTCGGCGACCCGATGTAAAAATCGGTTCGCGTCCACGAAATCGGAGTCGTCCATACCCAACAGGTCGGCGACGGCAACCGCGGTTCCTTGTGCGCGCACCTGAGCAATCGCATGGGCTAGCAAGGAACTCTTCCCGGTCTGCCGCCCGCCCTTGATCAAGACGATCGAGTCGTGCCGCAGCAGTGCGTCGCGAACACCACGGTCCGGTTCGCGCTCGAGATAACGTGGAGAATCAACCGGAAGGGCTCCACTTTGGGCCCGGGGCATGACGGCGGGACGGACAAGGGTTTCGGCGGAGTCTCCGAGGAGTTGCCACAACCGCAAGAGGCGGCCGTGCTTGGCCGTGACTGTCCCCCGGTCCACCAATCCGGCGCGCCCAGATGCGCGGCAGTCCACCCAATCCGTAGACACGAGAACTTCCCCCGGTCCCGCACAATCCATCACCCGCTTCGCACCGTTGATACCCTCGCCGACCACCGTGGCTCCCCCGCGGATATCATCCACCAAGCCCACCGGCCCGGAATGGATACCCATTCGTACGGCAATGCCGCGCAGAAGGGGCACAATGTCCAAGGCACAAGCGCTTGCCGAGTCCGGATTGTCGAAGAAAACCAACGCCGCCCCGTCGCCGCTGGGTACCGACAAGACATTTCCCGCCGCCAACGAATCACGGTAAATCCCACTGGCACGGATGCGGTCGAGCAAATCGACAACCAACCGCATCTGTTCCTCCACCGGGAGTACGGAGGACCCGACCAGATCCATGAACAAGACATGGCCGGTGCGTACCGCACCCGGGTCGCGGGCCATTCGCGACTTAGCCTTCCGCACCCAGGCGCAAGACCGCGAGGGCAAGTCGGTCGGCATCATGGCGCACCAGTTCCTGCTTGCCGATAAACGTCCCTTTCACCGGACGATATCCCAAGCGGGATATCTCGTCGT
>CAZYBA010000058.1:4471-5827 GCA_964646105.1 uncultured Armatimonadia bacterium | reverse complement strand
AACTCCGAGCCGCTCAATCGGTACCGCGCCAGCGCGGAAGCGTCCGGGCGCGCTCCGTTTACCAAGACATGGTCCACAATATGCTGGCCGGGTTCGAGATACTGCGCGACATGCTCCTCGATCGTCCGAATGTGATCCGAAGCACTGAAACCGTCCGTCTCACCCGGTTGGGTCATGACATTGCAGATGTAGCAGCGGACCGCACGTGACGAAGCGACGGCGCGGGCGATCTCCGGAACCAAAAGATTGGGAATGATCGACGTATAAACGCTGCCGGGTCCCAAGACAATGACGTCTGCGTCCGCGATTGCCTCGAGCGCCGCGGGCAATGCCGGTGGGGACTCCGGACACAAGCGTATCCGCTGGATCGACTGGACATCCTTGACAATCCGTGTCTCGCCCGTCAATTCCCGACCATCCGCCATCTCGCCAACGAGCACCACCGGCTCGACCGTGGAAGGCAAAACCCGCCCGCGGATCGCAAGAATGTTGCTTGCCGCCTCGACCGCCTTCTCAAAATCCCCGGTGACCTCCGCCATCGCCGCCAGCAACAGATTTCCGAAGTTGTGCCCCGACAGGCCGTCGTCCGTGTTGCGCGTGCTGAAACGGAACTGGAACAGTTCCTGCATCAAGGGTTCGGTATCCGCCAATGCGACCAGACAGTTGCGAACATCGCCCGGAGGCAGGATCCCGCCCGCCAGCTGCCGCTGCAACTGCCCGGACGATCCTCCGTCGTCCGTCATGGTGACAATGGCCGTCAGATTGGACGAATGCGCCTTCAGACCGCGCAACAACGTCGACAACCCGGTACCGCCTCCGATGACCACCACGCGCGCCCCTTGGGCCAGATGACGCTTGCGCCGAATGACTTCCGGCAGATTCGACAAATCCTCCGGCGAAATCACCGAGACGATGCTGCGGTTCACGGCAACCAATGCGGTCAAGATCAACAACAGCCCCAAGAGCACCGAACCGATGCCGACGGGCAGATAGAAAGACGGATCGGTGATTTCAATCCGGGTACGGTCTGCCAAGGAATTCGCCGCCCAGTCGTACCAGTCGGTGATACGAACTCCTGTAAGCAATGCCACCCCGAGGACCACCGGAACAATCCCGATGGGGATCAGCAGCAGCCACCGTTTGACACGCAAGCCCGGAGCGAGCCATTGGAAACCACGAACGATCCTGCGGCCGGAAGGTAACGGCAGACTCATCAGCTCCGCCCCAGATCTCGGTGCTCCACCCGAACGCTGTACCCCGCTTCCGAAACCGCGTCCGCAATCCGACACGCCATGGCGACCGACCGATGACGCCCCCCCGTACACCCGATCGCGATGGCCAGATACGCCCTTCCTT
>CAZYBA010000058.1:2974-4385 GCA_964646105.1 uncultured Armatimonadia bacterium | reverse complement strand
CATAACTGGGCAACGACCATGTGATCAGATCGCGCAGGCGGTCCAGCACCTCCCCCGACCGCGGATCCGACATCACATATCCGTCGACCGCGGAATCCCTGCCGTCGAGGAAGCGCAACCCTGGATCGTAATAGGGATTGCGTAAAAACCGGACGTCGAAGACCAGATCGGCGTCCAACGGAATGCCGTGCTTGAACCCGAACGACGCCACCGTGACCTGGATGGCGAACGGAGCGGAATCCGGCGAAAACCGCTCCCGAAGGATTCGGCGCAACTCTCCCGGATTGAGCGACGTCGTGTCGATGCACAAGTCGGCGGACGCACGCAGGGCGCCGAGTCGCGCCCGTTCCAGGCGGATAGCCGGCAATATACCCTCCGCTTCGACGTACAGCGGGTGCGGACGACGTGTCTCCTTGAAACGGCGTACCAATTCATCATCCGAAGCGTCCAGGAAAACAGTCCGAAGCAGCGCGCCCGAGTCCAGGACACCGCGCTCGATGGCTTCGACATCCCCCCAGCGAACATCGCAGACCAAACACAACGGGCCCGGACGCGATTCGACGGCCGGTTGGATCAGCCGCGGCGGAAGGTTGTCTACGACCTGCCACCCCATATCCTCGAAGATACGCGCGGCAACCCCTTTTCCCGCCCCGCTCAGGCCGGTGAGCAACACGACGGGGTGGCCTTGAAAATCGTCGGTCTCGCGCGCCGTCACGATTTTTTCCGACCAACAGGAATGAATTGATCCAGAATGCCGCTGATCAGCGCCAACGCTACCGAGCCGAACAACCCGGGGATGAAACCATCGACGCGCAGGCCCAAGCCGAGATTACCGACCAGCCAGAAAAGAGCGGCTCCCACTGCCACCCGAAATAGTCCGAGAGTCAGGCAGTTGAGAGGCCAGGCAAAAAAGCCCAGCAGTGGTCCGACAACCTGATTGACGATCGTCAAGACCGCAACCGAGACCAAGGCCGACGGAGCACTGTCGATGGCAAGCCCGACGACGCCCAGCGCTTTCGCAGCCTGTACCGTCAACCAGAGCGAAACCGCCCCCAATAGCCACCTTGCAAGCAAGCGCACGCTCTCGTCCCCCATCGGAAATTATACCAAGCAGCTCCAATCCGCCCCTCGGAGCATCGACCTGAGCGAAGCCCCCTTGACCTCAGGCAAACGTATTGCCGATTCGAACCAACCTGTCAGCGCAACGAGGGGGGAGCAACCGCTACCCCGCGACGACGCACCTCGAAATGCAAATGGGGCCCGGTCGCCATTCCGGTGGCGCCCACCCGCGCGATCGTTTGTCCTTGACGCACGGGGCTTCCACCGCGGACCAGCACGGCGCTGCAGTGGGCATACGTCGTCGACAACCCACCGCCATGGTCTACGATCACCACCTTGCCGTACCCGCTCT
>CAZYBA010000058.1:0-2964 GCA_964646105.1 uncultured Armatimonadia bacterium | reverse complement strand
TCTCCCCCCCCGCATACACCACCGTACCTGCCGCGGCAGCCACGATCGGTGCGCCCTGCGCAGCTCCAATATCGATACCGCGATGCATCTGGTTGCGCCGCAGAATCGGATGAAAGCGCATCCCGTAGCCGGAAACCACCGGTCCGTCGGCCGGCGCAACAAATCCCCCGCGATAGCGCATTCCCTGCCGCCGCCGGCCTTCGGCAGTCTTGCCGAACGCCCGCAAACGTGCTTCGATGGCCCGCGAATCCCGCTCCATCTGAGCCAATTCCCGCTCGATGTCCCGGCGCCGGTCCCGCGCCTCGTCCAACAAATCCCGCCGCAACGCCAGAACTCCCGTCTGTTCCGACTGACGCCGCTTCAATTCGTCGGCCGCCGATGCGGTTTGGAGCAATTGAAGATCCACCCGGGCTTTGCCGGCCGCAACCCTCTCGCGCACCGACAACACCTCGGCAATCAGTTGCGCGTCATGACTGACCAACGTCCGCAGAAAACGCGCCCGCCCGACGAACTCACCCATTGTCCGCGCCCCGAGCAACACAGAGACGTAACGGACCGGCCCCACACGATACATCTGTGCCAATCGCGATCCTACGGAACGTTCCAATTCCGACAACCGACGCCGCGTGGTCTCCAATTCACCATCCAGCCGGCGTTGCCGATCGCGAGTCGACTCCAATCGCTCCGAAGCCAACACCAACGAATCGCGGGTCCTGCGCAAACGCTCCTGAACCGTTTCGAGGTCGCGCGCAATCTCTTCCTCGGCACGACGTACCCGGCGCAACGCAGACCGCGTGTCGCGAATCTTCCCGCCAAGGGTGTTGAGTTGACGCTTCAATGGCGTGACCGAACGACGCGTTGGACGCTGCGCCTGCGCGGGGTTGCCCCACGGCGACGCCAGCATCAAAACCAAGACGAGAAACCCAATCCAGAAAGTTCCCCGGATTCCTCGCGTCATCTCCGAACTTCCCCCGGTGACTCGGCGCAGTCAGAGACCGGCTGCACCAGCCAGTCAAGACCAGCCGACACGGACGCCGCTTCGCGCGCCAGTCGACGTACCAGATCGGCGGCCGATTCTTCACCCCTCAAAAGCCCGACACCCTGACCGCTGTACAAAGCCTGCGACGCGACGTGGCCGATTCCGCCGGGACGTGGAAGATGGGACGTATAACGGTGGACCGGATCCCCTTCGGGGTCGATGCCGATGACTTCACCTTCTCCAGGACGTTCACCCGGAGCGGGACAGCCTGCGTCGACCCAACGGCGGTAGTCATCGTTGCGCAAGACACGATGCCCAGCATTGGGCCAACCACCGTCGAACAGCGTAGTGTGCACCGCGTCGTCCGCTTCCGCCCCAGCCAGGGCATCCCGGTACACGGGGTGGACATTCGCCTCGCGGGCCATCAGGAACGCCGTTCCCAACCAAACCGCCGACGCGCCCAAACAACAAGCCGCCGCAATACCCCGGCCGTCGGCTATTCCCCCCGCGGCAACCACCGGAGCTCCGCCCGCCAAATCCGCGATACGCGGCACCAACGCCATGGTCGACACGCTCCCCTCGACATGCCCACCGGCTTCCCACCCCTGAGCAACCAGGACGTCGACCCCCGAATCCAGACGGGGACGCACATCCTTCGGCGACGAAACCGTGCACCATACCATCCCTCCCGCCCTGTGGATTCGGTCCACAAACGGTGCGGGGTCGCCCCAAAAAAAACTGAAATGCCTGACACCGGCATCGATACACCGCGCGACACGGTCCGCCATGTCCCACTCCAGCACGAAATTGACACCGAACGGGGCGTGCGTACGAGTCTGGATCGCACCGATCATTTCGCACAGCAGTGCCGGGTCGCGCCAGGTACCCGACAACATCCCCAAGCCACCGGCACCGGAAACCGCGCATACCAAGTCCACCGAACTCGCTCCACCGATCGGTGCCTGCACGATCGGGTACCGTAATCCGACATGTGCGCAAAAGTCGCGTGAGTTCATGACGGTTCCCCGGTGCACAGCAGACCCAAAAGACAGGCAGCTCCACGCTTGTCAAGCGGTTGGTTGTTGTTCCCGCATTTCGGAGACTGAATACACGCCGGACAACCGTCGTCACATGGGCATTGCGACACCAACGCCTTGGTTGCCTCGAGCCAGGGACCGATCAGGCGGAAACCAGCCTCAGCGATCCCCACGCCCCCCGGATGCGCGTCGTGGACAAAGACCGCCGGCGCACCCACTTGCGGGTGGTACGGGGTCGAAACACCGCCGATATCGTTGCGGTCGCAGAGCGCAAACAACGGCAACAGACCAATGGCCCCGTGCTCCACCGCATGTACGGTACCCGCAAGATCGAATTTCCCCTGCTCAAGCTTCCATTCACTCTCCCGGGGAACCGGAAACCAAACCGCCTCGGTCTCGAAAACCTGCTCCGGCAGATCGAGGTCCCATTCCCCGACCACCTCGTCCGTGTAGACGTTACGGCGCCGATACCCGACCACCCGCTTCGTGACACGGACTTCGCCGAAATAGACCACCGTCGAGCCCGTCTCCTTGCTCCCCTCCCGGGAGAGAATCTCGATGTTTCCCTCGACCTTCGGTTCGGAAAAAATCCCCGACGCACACGACGAAACCACCACACGACGGGCGGACAAATCCATGTCCTGAACCAGATAACTCTCACCCTGATGCAGATAAACCGCTCCCGGATGGACCTGTTCGTACGCGCGCTCCTCCTCGATGGTGCCGAGGACACTCCCGTCCGCCAGCAGAATCGTGAATACCTTCGAAGACATCGAACGGATGTCGATCCGACCCGCTGGAGCATCGAGTGAAGTCGGCAAGAGACGATCGTCGCGCCACGCCAGATCGCCGTTTTCCACAAGCATTTTCACCACCCGCAGCGCCTTGTCTCCCCCGAACCGCGGAAGATCGTCGGATGTCAACGGGGCCTCCCATGCGGCACACAGC
>CAZYBA010000057.1:2044-11995 GCA_964646105.1 uncultured Armatimonadia bacterium | reverse complement strand
CGAGGGAGACATTGTCGAGGGCACGGACGCCGCCCCCGTACGTTTTGGCGACATTGCGAATCTCAATCATCGGAAGACTCCTCGGAGTCCCGGTCGCTTCCTGCGGAGGCGCCGTCGGGATCAGGACAGGTGAAAAACGAAAAGTACTGCGGGGCGGTTCCGGAGGGCGGAGCCTCTACGGTATTCTCGATGGCGAAGCGCGCCACCATGGCCCGAAACTCGCGGACCTGATCATCGGTCAGATGCAGGGTTCGGTTGAACAACGCCATCCGGTGTGTGGGAAGGGTGGTTCCCAGACGCGCCGCATGCCAGGCGAACCGTCTCCGGGTGCCGGTCTGGATCATGGCCACCAATTCCATCATCTTTACATGGTCTACCGAGTCGGGACGCAGGTTCGAGACATCGTGGTCGATGCCGTAGACCGCGGATGGCGCGCCGTCGGTGGGGCGGGTCTCGACCACGGTCACCAAACCCGAATCCATCAGGATGCGCATATGGCGGTAAAGCGATGTGGTGGGAACCTGGCGGCCGAGCGACGCCTCCAGGCGCAACCCTATTTCCGCGATGGTCCCCGGGCGCGCGTCCAGCAAATCCACGACCCGGGCGCGCACCGGGTGCAACAAGGCGTCGACAGGCTCCACGGCAGGCAGTGTACCCCTATTTACCAAAATTGGTAAATAGAGTTCGAATCCGGACCAGCCCTGAACAAATCCTATCTAAGGTCGGAGCCATTACGCGATCCACGACGCGTCCCCGTTCGACAGGTAAAATTGATGGTCGCCCCACGGGACCGCTGTTGCCCCCTGACCAGATTGAACGAGATCCCCATGCCCGAACCCAAGCAAAACACAGTCCGCCCCACGATTGCCCTGCGCAACGCCGCCGCACAAGCGGTTTGGGACCTCGGTGGCGGATCCCTCACCGATTTCCGCCTCGCCTACAGCATCAACCCCTTGGCGTGGCTGGCACCCGAAGACCGCAGCGCCCCCCTGCGCCCGTCCGCCCATTTCCTCTGCCTGGACCGTTGGGGGCAACCTAGCCCCGGCGAGCAAGCCGCCGGCATACCGTTCCACGGCGAAGCAACCCGGGTCCTCTGGCGCAACGATGGTTCGTCCCCGACCGAGGCGACCATGAGCACAACTCTCCCCGAAGCCGGCCTGGAAATCCGGCGGAAGGCAGTCCTGGCCGCGAGCTCCGCGGTCCTGCGTGTCGAGGAAACCGTTCACAACACCCGCAAGACTTCCAAGATCTACAACATGGTCCAGCACCCCACCATCGGACCACCGTTCCTGACCCCCGAGACGCGTGTCGACTGCAACGCCACCCGGGGGATATCGCAACACACCCCGCTCCCCGACCCCGAACGAGTCCTGATGCGCTGGCCGGACGGCATCCATCAGGGACGCAAGTCCGATCTGCGGCACCTGGCGGACGATCCGATGCCCGCGGTCACCAGCTTTGTCGTCGACGAGCCGATCGGCTGGGTGACCGCGTCCACCCCGCAGCAAGGTCTCCTGCTCGGTTACTTTTGGAAAACCGAAGACTACCCCTGGTTCAACTGCTGGCGACATGTCGACGAAGCCAAGAAACCGATGGCGCGAGGCCTCGAGTTCGGCACCACCGGCCTCCACCAGCCGTTCGATGTCCTCACCGCCAAGGGGTCGATCCTCGGACGCCGCCTGACCGCATTCCTCGACGCCGGTGCCAGCAAGACCCGACACTACACGGCGTTCCTGGCCCCGATCCCCGACAACTGGCGCGGCACCACCCGAGTCGAGGTGGGCGGGGGTCGGATCGCGATCCGCGAGAACGGACGTCGCCCCCGGACCATCGAACTCACCGATCACGTCCGCCCCGCATGAACCCGAACGGGCCGTCCCACGACTCCGTAGCCACCGACACGGGACCCGACATCGACTGGGAACGTCTGCGCACGCCGATCGACTACCATCGCCACCGGGTTTTCCTAACCGCGGAGTGGCGTCACCTCGTGCTGCTCCAATACGCAGTCGATCCGTCCCTGTTGGCACCGCTCGTTCCGCTCGGCACCACGCTCGACACGCTCCACGGCCAAGCGTTGGTCAGCCTGGTGGCATTCCGATTCCGCAATACCCACCTGCGCGGCCTGCCGATCCCGCTGCACACCGATTTCCCCGAGGTCAATCTGCGCTTCTATGTTCAGCGGGAAGCACCCGACGGCACCCGTCAACGCGGCGTGGTTTTCATCCGGGAAATTGTTCCCAAACCCGCCATCACGGTGATCGCGAACACCCTCTACGGCGAAAACTACGCGACGTTCCCGATGGCCTGCCGCACCACACCCTTGCCCGACCCGCCCGAAATCCCGGCCGAAGCCGAGTACCACTGGGGCCCCCGCAACGGATCGCGCCGCTACGCCGCAACGGTAAGCGCGGTCGCGAGCGGGCAGCCGAAACCGATCGCGCCCGACAGCGATGCCTGGTGGGTAACCCAACATTTCCACGGTTTCGCCAAGCACAAAGGCGGCGGCACCACCCATTACCAGGTAGCCCATCCGTCGTGGCGGTGCTGGCCGGTCGCGGACTCGCAATTCGAGGGGGATGTCTCCGGCCTGTATGGACTGCAGTGGCAGGAGATGCTGCGGCAGAACCCGGTTTCCGTGTATTTCGCGGAAGGGTCGCGTATTGCAGTCCTCGACGGCGAACGATTGGGCTGAATTGGAACGTTGACGTCTCGGCGAATCAAGTCGTCCCCAAACCTATGCCGGACGTCCTTGCGAACTCATGCGGCCCCTCGCACCGGTGGATTGTCAGCCCGCATTTCGGGAACGTTCCGCGCGTACCGATTCGGCGGTGGCCGCCAGCAAGCTGTCGATGTCGGGGTTGCACCGGAACCCTGCCGCGGTCAGTTTTTCCACCGACGCAATGGAGTGGCGGATATCGCCGGCACGTTCGGGGCCGTGCACGATCGGCGACGACGACCCGGCCAGCGCGACGATCTTGGTCGCAAGGTCCAGAATCGACAAACTCGCCCCGTTGGCCACATTGAATGTTCCGGTCGCCTCGGTTGTGGCCACATGCCAGTTCGCGGCGACGATATCCGACACGTGGACAAAGTCGCGGGTCTGGCCGCCATCGCCGTGGATCAGGATGGGTTCGCCGGCGAGGGCCTTGTGGAGAAAGATCGGAACCGCCGCGGCATATGCACTGCGCGGGTTCTGCCGGGGTCCGAAGACATTGAAGTAGCGCAGCGATGCCGTTTGCAACCGCCCCGTCTCGGTGAACATGCGACAGTAGTACTCGCCGTCGAGCTTGGTGAACGCATACGGGCTCTTGGGACACGGCGGCAACGCCTCGTGCTTGGGCAACTGGGAGTCGTCCCCGTAGATCGCCGCGGTCGACGACAGCACGAGTTTCCGCACGCCCGCGCCAGCTGCCGCCTCGAGAACGTTCAATGTCCCCAAGGTGTTGATGCGCACGCACTCCGCAGGCTGTTCCATTGATTCCGGAACGGAAATCATGGCGGCGAGGTGGAAAACGTAATCCACGCCCTCCAAGACACGATCCAGAAGCGCCCGGTCCAGGATGTCGCCTTCGTGGAACGTGTGGGCGACTCCGTCGAGGTTGTGGCGGAATCCGCTGCGCAGGTTGTCAAGTACATGCACATCCGCCTTGCCGGCGAGCGACGCGGCCAGATGGGAACCAATAAATCCGGCGCCACCGGTGATCAGGACTTTGGGCAAGCCGCTCAACGGTTCGCATGCTCCTTGCGCACGATTGCGTTCAGTTCGTCCTCGCACTCCAGAATGCTGCCGAGGAGGGCCAGTTGGGTGCGGGCGCGGTCCAGATTATGGTTCGGACGATGGATGCGGAAATATCGGTCGCCGTCGATGTGGTCGGTGAGGAAACGGATCGCCTGCTCCAGGACGATGGTCTTGGCACCCGGCACCAGCGATGCCACCTCGGCGTCGGTGAGAAGGTCGCCGGTCCCCACCAAAAACCCGCTCGCAAGCGCGTCGAAGAGCCCCCGGTCGAGGAAAACCTTAGACAGATCGGTTTCGTCCTCGGCTGCGGCGCAGCCGGTGGAACGCACCAAATCACCGAAATCGTGCGCGGCAAGCCCCGGCATGACCGTATCGAGGTCGATGACCGCCAACCCTTCGCCGGTGTCGATGTCGAAAAGCACATTCGCCACCTTGGCGTCGTTGTGAACAATCCTTTCCGCCAGCAATCCGTTGTCCCATGCTGTCTGCAGATCGGACAACCAACCCGCATGGGAGAGCACCGCGTCGATTTCGGGCAGGCAGTCGGCACACCGTCCGACCGGATCGCGCTCAAGCGTCTCCAAAAACGCCGCATACCGCCGGGGCGTGTGATGGAACCCGGGGATGGTCTCGACCAGTCGTTCCCCTTCCAATGTCCCGAGCACCCGCTGGAACATTCCAAACGCAAACGCCGCCTCGTAGGCATCGTCCGGTCCCGTCACGAACGGTGTCGTGTAGGCACGGTCGATGTAGTCCTGGGTCCGCCAGAAATTGCCGGTGGGAGACTCCCAGAACGTTTTGCCGTTCAGGGTGGTGAACAATCCCTGGACACGCCGGTCGGGGTCTTCCAGCCCGTTGCGCCGGAACCAGTCCCGCGCGTGCCGCGTCACCCGCACCATGTTCTCCATGACCCCCGGCACATTGCGGAAGACATGGTGGTTGATGCGCTGGTGGACCACTTTGTGGCGGCGCAGCCCGGTTTCGTACGTTGCCAAGAACGTATCGTTGATATGCCCACCCGCCAGCACCTCGAGCCGGACACAACGTCCCAGCTCGGGGTACTGAGCAAAGAGGCCTTCCTCGAACCCTTCCGGGATCACGCAGACTCCGTGGAGAGCGGCGACGGATACACGCCTTCGCGAACCATTTCCGACAATTTGCCGATCACGGTTTCGCGGTCGTCGGCGTATGTCAGCCCCATCCAGGTGTCGGTGGTCGGCAGGACGTCCACCGAGCAGACACCGTCCGCGAGGCACTCGCCCACCAGGATCGGCAGGTAGCATTCGCTCTTCATCGGATCGGCCAGCTTGGAGCGGAAATCCAGCAGACGCGGCTCGAGTTGCGAGGCAAAATCGGGAGTGAAGCCCCAGAAGTTCATCGAAACCGGTTGGTCGAGCGGCAGGTCGACCGTTGTGCCGTCGGCAAGGGTGCTTACCGCCTTGTCGCCACCCGGCACAATCGCCGTCTGCTCGGAAATGGAGATCAGCTTGCCATCGCTGTCGACCGCACAGACACCACGGGAAACCGATCCGCTGGGGCTGAGGGTCGGACCGAGGGCGTAGCCCACCATTGCATACCGACCCGGCTGATCGGCGACCGAGCGAAGGAAATCGGCCATCACCGCGAACCCTTGCGGACCGTAGTAATCGTCGGCGTTGATCACCGCGAACGGTCCGGCGACTTCGGGAAGGGCGGCCCAAACCGCGTGCGAGGTCCCCCACGGTTTCTGACGACCTTCGACCGATTCAAAGCCCTCCGGAAGCAAGTCCATTTCCTGGTAGGCAAAGCGGATTTCCGCGCGGTCCCGGAAGCGACGTCCGATTCCGGCTTCGTATTCTGCCGCGAACGACTTGCGGATGACATGCACCACCCGCGTGAATCCCGCACGGATTGCGTCGTGGATGGCGTACTCGAGCAAAGTCTCGCCAGCCGGTCCGACACCGGCCATTTGCTTGTTCCCACCGAAGCGGCTGCCCATTCCGGCCGCCATCACCACCAATGTCAGATCCATTCCGGATCGTCCTCCTCGTTCATCCGTTCGGGCGGTCGCATTCTACCGCGCAGGTTGGACGCGCAACCGAACCCGATCGTTTGGACCCGTTGTCCGCAAGAATCGTGCAAACGGCGCAAGTTCACCAAAATATCCGAAAAAAGGTCGGCTCGGTACCGGCGCAATGGTGTCGCAACCCTAAGCGCAGCCGGGAACCGGTTGTCAATCCGGTTCCCGGCATGGCGTCACCAAACTCGGTCTCTCAGCCTACCCGCCGGTTCAATTACGCACTTCGAAGCGCCAGGTGCCCGAGCCGACCTCGACCACTCGGCGATCACCGCTCTGGACCGCACCGACAACCGGCTTGCCCCCCTCGGTGACCTTCGCTCCGGCAGGCGCCGGAATCTCCACCCGTGCGGACGTGTTGGCGGGGACAGTGATCGTCCACACCAGACCGCCGTCGTTCGATTTCACCCACGACGAACTCACCTTGCCCCGGATGGACTCGTAGGTCGCCGACGCCTTGCCGAGGCCGCTGTCGGTTTCCGGGCGCATCAACAGTTTCCGGAAGCCAGGACCGTCGGTGTCGATGCCCGCCACCGCCGTCTGCAGGTATTCGGTCACACAACCCAGCCAGTAGTGGTTGAACGAGTTCATGCCGGCGTCCTGGAAGCCCTTTTCCGGAGTCCAGCCGTCCCAACGTTCCCACATCGTGGTCGCCCCGATCTTCACCTGGTAGAGCCATGACGGGAACGTTTCCGAGAGCAGCAACCGGTCGGCAAGCCCGGATTGGCCGGATTCGCGCAGGGCAAACAGCAGCACCGGGGTCCCGATGAAGCCGGTGGCGAGATGCTCGCCACGGGCGCGGATCAGGCGGACCAAATGGCCGGTCGCGGCGGAACGCAGTTCCTTGGGAAGCAGGTCCCAGCCCAAGGCGAGCGCGTAGAACGTCTGTCCCGTCTGACCGTTTTCCTCCACCCGGCCATCGGGAGTGACAAAGGCCTGGATGAACGCCTGCTTGATCCGTTCCGCGCGCTCCTCATATTTCGCCGCTTCATCGCTCCGACCGATGGCCCGGGCCATGCGCGCCATCAGCCGGCAGTCGAACACGTGATAGGCGGTTCCGAGAACACGTCCGTGCTGGGGACCATCCAGACGCAACCAGTCGCCGTACGCGCCGACCGGGCGCAATCCGCCGGGCGAAACCGCTTCCAAATGGTCCATGAACTTGGTGAGCGCCGCCCAGTGGCGCTCGATCACGGACGTGTCGCCGTACATTTCGTACATGCGGTAGGTGCAGATGACCCCGGCGTCTTCCCACGCGGCATTGCCGTGCCCCACCACCGAGATATACGGGGCAACGTCCGGCAGGGCCCCGTCGGCCCGCTGGCTGTCCTCGATCAGGTCGACCAGCCACTTGGTGGTGAACGCCGCGATATCGCGGTTGAACGAAGCGGCTTTGGCGAACACCTGGGCATCCCCGGTCCACCCCGCCCGCTCGTCACGCTGGGGGCAGTCGGTGGGAACATCGAGGTAGTTGCCACGCTGCCCCCAGTCGGTGTTGAGGGCGAGGCGGTCGAGCAGCGGGTTGTCGGAGGCGAATGTGCCCGCCTTATCTATATCCGAGTGAAGCACCACCGCCTCCACATCGCCGGGAGCCGGGGCGGTGTCGACACCGGTCACCTCGACAAACTGGAACCCGTGGAACGTGAACTTGGGCTCGCAGCGCGTGATGCCGTCGGCGCCAAGCACGAACGAGTCGATTGCCTTCGCCGCACGCAGGTTTGCGGTGTAGATGCCGCCGTCCTTGTCAAGGAATTCCGCATGACGCAGGACCACGGTCTGCCCCGCCTTGCCGCGCACCTTGAGGCGGACAATTCCGGTGACATTCTGGGCAAAATCGTAAACGAAGACGCCCGGCTTGGGCGTGAGGACGCGTTTTGCCTTGATGGTTTCCTGAGGACGTACAGCCGATCCCGGATGCGGCTGAATAAGGACCCCCTCCGCCGTCGCGACCCGGACCGATTTCCAGGATTGATCGTTGTAGCCCGCGCGGTCCCAGCCGACGGTATCCTTGCCGTAATCGATCGTGGTTCCCATCAGCATGTCGGCGTGCTGGATCCCGCCGGGCGCCGTTTTCCAGCTGCCGTCGGTGCCCACGACACTGCGGGTGCCGTCGGTGTGCTCGATCAGCAACGTGGCGCGCAACTTGGGCTCGGTGCCGTAGTAGTTGCGACGCCCGGTGAACGCCAGGTACCCCGAGTACCAACCGTCGCCGAGGAGGGCTCCCACGGCGTTGTTCCCAGCCTTGAGGTGTCCGGTGACATCGTAGGCATGGTAGTAGGTGCGCTTCCGGTACTCGGTCCACCCCGGCGCGAGGGTGTCGTCCCCGACCTGCTTGCCATTGATCGTGAATTCGTAAAGTCCGAGCGCGGTGGCGTACAGGACCGCCCGGCGCACCGGCTTGTCGACGGGGAATTCCTTGCGGAACTGGGCGACCGGCTCCATGGCGGTCGCACTGTCGGCCCGGCCGGTGCCCCACGGCGCAATTCCATAATCGCCGATGGCGGCGGCCTTGACCCACGGGCCGGACGATGCCGCGGCGGACTCCCACGCGGGAGATGACTTGACAACCACCTGCCCGGCCGCGGTCTCGATCACGAGCTTTGCGACCACGCCTGCCGGGTCGGCGCCGGAGTTCTCAGCCACAATGCGCAACTGATTCCGACCCACCTTGACCTGCTTGGTGACGTCAACCGCCTGCACGGTCTGCCAGCTGGTGCCCTTGGCCACGGCTTGTCCGTTGAGACGGGTTTCGTGGTTGTCGTCGGCCGAGACCGCCAGCCAGGCCGACTTGATCGCGACATCGGCAGGGAGGTCGAACGTGGTCCGGAACCATCGTTTGCCGGCCTTCGGAGCGGATGCTTCGGGGCCGTGCCAAATCCACGATGCGCTGTCCGGCATGACCTTCGGTGCATCGGTGACGCTCTTGGGCGGTCCGACGATCCAAGCGGACGGCGACCAGTCGGCTTCGGTCATCGGTCCGACACCCCAGCGTGCAGGGCGGCTCCAGCGGGACGACTTGCCGTCCTGATCCCAGACCATCACTTTCCAGTGGGCGGTTTGGGTGAAGCCGACCGGCTTTCCGGAGTAACGAATGTGCAGCGTGTCGTCGGAGGCGACCCGCCCCGAGTCCCACAGGTCCGCTTCACCGCGGGAGAGGCGTTCAGGCGTCGACGCCACGACAATCCGGTAGGCGGTTTGGCGTTGGTTGCGGCCGGTGCCGGTCACAATCCACGAGAGGCGGGGCTTGGGATCGGCGATGGCCATTGGATCGACACGGTACTCCGCGCGCAGGCGTTGCGGGTCGAGTTGGGCGTGCACTACCGCGGGTGCCGAAAGCACTGCGGCGGGAATCAGCAGAAGGGACAGGTTTCGCATAGGGTTTCTTTCGCAAATCAGCCGACAAGCCGCCCGGTGAACGTCGCACGGATGGGTCCGCCGAACGAGAGGGGCTGGTGGTAGTCGAGAGTAGCGGTACCGGAGCCGAACGAGACAACGACATCGGCGCGGTAAGGAGTTTCGACAAAGCAGAGACGAAACGCGTAGCTGCCGTCGGGGCGCCATCCGCCGCGGGCGGCGGTGCGCGTGTGGCCGGCCGATTGACGCCACGCGCTTACACCGGTGCGCCATTTTCCGTGACCGACCGCGATCCGGTGCTCCGTGCCGTTTTCCTGGATCGTCAACGTGGCGCCGCCGCGGTCCGGCACCAAACGGAATTGCTCCGGTCGGCCGTTCGGGAGGGCAAACAATCCGACACCGGGTGTCGAAGCTTTTTCCGGAGTCGGCCGAAACCAACTCCCGACCGGTACCGGCCACGGAGGACGTTCGGAAAGATTGTCCAACGTCGGACTTTCCAACCGGGCAAGACGTTCGCGCAGGCGGCTGGCAGCCGCCGGATTCGACGACAGCGGCTTGTTCTGGAATGCGGGGAGGAGATGTTTCCAGACCAGGTTGAGTTCGCCTTGCATATCCCCGACTCCCGCCGTGATCACCAAGACGGCGTCGTGCTCAGGGAATACCAGCGCAAACTGGCCGAACGCGCCGTCGCCGCGGTAGCTGCCGTATCGGGAACGCCAGAACTGGAAGCCGTAGCCTTGGCTCCAGTCGGATGGTTGGGCGGGATCCCCGTTGCGGATGTGGGACTTGGTGGCATCGG
>CAZYBA010000057.1:0-2034 GCA_964646105.1 uncultured Armatimonadia bacterium | reverse complement strand
CGGGAGGAGACGTTTGCCGTTCCAGACCCCATCCTGAAGGTAGAGCTGCGCGAACTTGGCGATATCGTCGGTGCGGACCGCCAGTCCCCAACCCCCGGTGTCGATTCCGCGCGGGCATTGTTCCCAAGTGGGGTCTTCGATGCCGAGCGGGTCGAACAGGCGGGGTTCGAGGTAGTCGAGGAGACGTTTGCCAGTGGTCTTCTGGACGAGCGCCGAGACCATGTAGGTTGCGCCGCTGTTGTAGACAAAGTGGGTTCCGGGTTCGTGGGTGACCGGTACTTCCAGGAATCCGCGGACCCAGTTGCCATCGGGACGGACGACAATCGGCCCGACCGTGTCGGCGCCATGGCCGGTGCCCATGCGCAGCAGATCGCGAACGCGCATCGCCTTCAGGTTCGCGGAAACGGACTTGGGAAGATCGTCCGCGAAGTGTTTCACCACCGGATCGTCGAGGGTGAAGTGACCTTCGGAAATCGCCAGTCCGGCAGCGGTGCTTGTGAAGCTCTTGCTGAGCGAGTAGAGCATGTGCCGGGTGTCGCGGTCCCAGGGTTTCCACCACCCTTCGGCGGCCACTTTGCCGTGGCGGACCAATTGGAACGAATGGAGGGTGTCGATTTCCTTGGATACGGAGTCGACAAACGTCAGGATTGCATCGGACGCGATTCCGAGCGATTCGGGATTGGCACGGGGGAGTCGTTGTGTCGGCATCGTGGGGCCGTTCCCGATCCGGGTTGAAGTTTCCTGCCGACTACGGTGCGGCGTTTTTCCCGGCTGCGGGACTAATCCCGAAACGGAGGGCCTGCGGACGTGTATCAAAGTCGGCCGATGATTCGTTTCCCAAGGATCATCCGACAATGCTGCGTTGCCAACGCCGCGCCGCGACACCGAAACAGGCAAAGGCTGCGCGCCTCGTTTTTTTCTGCGGAGGGTGAACGCCACAATCTTGATACCCGCGGAATGAATTGGGCGGCTCGGGGGCTGGAAACATATCCCCGGTCTGGGTCCTGGGGAATGCACCACGCGTCTTGGTCCCGGGGGATAAATCCCCCGTCTTGATGGACTCGTTCCTCAGCCGATCGTCTGGGACGGGACCCGATGGCATCGGCGACGTTCGCTTCATGACCACGGCCGAAGGGCATGGGACGGGTACTTCAGTGCCCGAGGGCGAAACAGGCCCGGGAGGGCATCGGTGGCCAGCCCCGATCAGCGCTCGCGGCGAGTCGACATCGGGTGTCGACCAACGCCCGATGCCGGAACCGAACGGGTCTGCGCCACACGTCGAAAATCCCGGAAATAGTCGCCGGCATGAACCCTCGCAACATTGTCCGCTGGGTTTGAATCCTGTCGAGATCGCCGGGGCACCAATCCGTAATTCGATGCACCGGCGAGACTGTTCCCGAAGGCCGCTCCGGCAAAAGATACGGTGAACCGTTCACCGCACGGCGCCGAGTCGGGCGAACGACGTTCGACCGTTCAGGCTGAAACGGCCACCGCGGACCGATAAGCCTCTATTCCATCGGGTAGCGCAGGCCCAATTGGCGACGCACGTCGTCGAGGGCACGCATCACCCCGAGCGTGTCGTCAAGAGGCATGATCGGCGATTCGGTCAGGCCGGAACGCAGGCACTGAGCAACATGCATCGCCTCGAACTGGAACCCCTCGCCCTCGTGCTCGAACTCGAACCGCTCCGACTTGCCACCCGCATGCACCGCGAACGCCTTGGGACGCCACCATGGGCTCTCCACATCGATACGGCCGTCGGTGCCCAGAATCGTGGTCGTGAACGGCGTGGTGACCTGAATCGACGTGCTGGCCATGCCGACCTCGCCGCCCGCGAATGCCAAGGCGATCCCGACATTCTCGTCGACCCCACTGTGCCCGAGCACACCCACCGCCTTCACATCCACAGGGTCGCCGAAGATCATCTGCGATATCGAAATCGGGTATATCCCGACGTCCATCAGGCCGCCTCCCGCCAGCGCCGGCGCAAACAACCGCCCCTCGGCGTTGTAGCCCGTCAGACGACCGTCCTCG
>CAZYBA010000056.1:9069-12165 GCA_964646105.1 uncultured Armatimonadia bacterium | reverse complement strand
CATTCTTCGGCGACACTGCCCCCTTCGTTGGTCATCCGGTGCATTCGGTTGAACGCAGTGGCAAGGCGCTGTTCGCGATCGGCGCCGGGGATCAGGTCGCCCGCCAGTTGCTCGGTGAGGAACTTGTCGTACGCCAGATTGCGGTTGAACGCGCGCACCACCCAATCCCGGTAGGGCCAGGTCGGACTGAGTTGGTCTGATTGGTAGCCGTAGCTGTCGCCGTAACGAGCCAGGTCGAGCCACGGAGTCGCCATTTTCTCGCCGAAGTGCGGGGACGACAACAGCCGGTCGACCACCTTCTCGAAGGCATTGTCGGACTTGTCGTTCAGGAACGCGTCGATCTCGGCCGGGGTCGGCGGCAAGCCGGTCAGATCCAGCGACGCACGGCGGATCAAGGTTTCCCGGGGCGCCGCCGGGCTGGGCTTGAGGGGAGTGCCTGCCAATCGGGTGCGGACAAACGCATCGATCGGGGTGCGCGCTCCCGCGACTTTGGGAACAGGGACGACCCGTGGCAACGGTTCGAACGACCAATGGCGCCGGTATTGCGCCCCCTGACGAATCCAACGTTCCAATACCGCAACCTGTGCGCCGGACAGGCGTTTGTGCTGTTCCCCGGGCGGCATGACGATGGCCATGTTGGTGGAGCGCACCCGGCGCAGCAACTCGCTTGCCTCGGGTTTCCCGGGAACAATCGCCTTGCGCGTCACAGCCACCAGTCGGTCGTCGAGACGCAGTCCCGCTTGACGGGTGTTGGCGTCCGGACCGTGGCAGAGGAAACAGTTCTCCGAGAGGATCGGGCGGATGTCCCGGTTGAAGTCGACGGTCGCCACGGTAGCCGCCTTGGAGGCTACCTTCTTGGGCGGCGCTGCCCAGCCGGAAGCCCAAGACCCCGCCAACGCAACTGCAGACAACGCCAATCCGAGGGTATTGCGAACGCGCGAGTTCATTCTCACCATGCCAGTCTGTTTCCCGAATTCCAGTACTGAATCCTACCGCCGGGGGAAGCCGCGTGCCCTACGCAAGTTTGCGTAGCAAAGCCCGGACGACAGTCCAACCAGGATTGATAAGGCCGTTTCCCCCACCCGATCTTGCAAACCACCTGTTACCAACCGTATTTTTCCGGTCCCCAGTCCTTGGTCTCGAGCTGTTGCCGCACAAAGACGGATTTCCGGTTGGGCAAATCGTCACCGAGCACCACACCCGGCCCGACACAACTCCACGCCCCCACCTTGCAACCGGGCATCAGAATGGCGTTGACACCGGTGCGGGAATAGTCTCCCAGATACGAGGCATTGGCCGCATAGGCAGGTATCTCGCGTCGGCCTCGGACACGATGGAACGCCTCCCGATCGTCGAAGCGCAACGTACCGCACACGGTCGCCGCCCCGATGTCCACGCTGCTGCCAAGCAAGCCGTAGATCTCGCAATAATGGTAGAGGTAGACGTTGTCGAACGCGGTCCCGGAAAACTCGCTGCCGTGGGCGTAGACTCCGTTGTCGCCGCAGACACTGCCTCCTTCGATCAGGCAGTAATCCCGGACATGCACCCGCTCCCCCAGTACGACCCCGCCGTCCAGAATGGGTCCGTTGACGATCCGGGTTTCGGCCCCGGCCACCAAGCCCCCGCGGATGACGACGCGGTTGCCAATCTCGACATTTTCCCCAAGCAACAGCGGGCCACTGATGTCCGCGCCATCGTGAATACGGCAGGACGCAGGGATGATGCTGCCCGGCGCGTTTTCCAGCCGCCATCGGGTCCAGCGCGAATTGGCCTCGAGAACATGCCAAGGCTTGTCGATATCCACCAGGAAATCCGATGCCAGGACTGCGCCGACAGGAAGCTTTTCGTCCAGCATCTGCGCGACGGATTCGCACAGGTCCGCTTCCACCGGCGGCATTCCTCCGACCGGAACATGCCGGAAAATGCCAGGATTGTTGGTCAGGAAGGGGATCGCTTTCGGTGAAAATGCGAAGACGCCCCCGCAGCGGTGATCTCCATCGCGCGGATGTCCCTGAATCTCGTTGACGGCGCCATTGGAGACACGCAGTCCGATCCATTCGCGGCAATCCTCGTCGCCGAGCGGCGCCGCGAGGACGGTCGCGATGCTTCCGGTTGCGGCATGGGTCTCGCGCACCCGGGCATAGTTGGCGGCAGTCGTGGAAACGTCGCCGTACACCACCAGAAAATCGGATTCGACCGCAGTGTCCGCAAGCATCCGCGCCACCGCCGCAGCCGTGCCGTTCTCACGGGACGTTTCCACGAATCGGATCCGAGAGGATTCAAGACCGTGCAGGGCATGGCGAACCGACGGTGCGTGGTGCCCGATTCCCACCACCACGTTTTCCACTCCGATCTCGAAGAGTTGTTCGACAACCCGACGAACCAGAGGAATATTGCCGACCGGAAGGGCAGCCTTGTTGCGGGTTTCGGCGGCCGGCCAGACCCGCATGCCATTGCCGCCCGCGAGCACAAAAGCGATCATGCCGGTCTTTTACCCGACTCGAGACGGAAAGCCTTCCCGGACGGGTCGAAACAAGCCGCAATCGATCTTCACGGGAACCCGATCCGTCGGCGACGACCGATTTGCGTCGTTACGCAGCGCCTTTCGCCCCGATCGGGGGCTTTCCAAGGGCCATTTCCAGCGTCGTTACGACTTGGAGTAAAGGGTCTCCGAATCGATGATTACCGGGGCGATTTCAACCCATTCCCCATCGGCGGCTTCACGGTAGTAACAGGACGCGTGTCCGGTATGGCATGTGGGTCCCGCCGGTTCCGCCAGCACCAACAGGGAGTTGTTCTCGCAGTTGACACGAACCGACCTGGTGTTCAGGGTCATCCCGCTGGTTTCGCCTTTGATCCAGAACTTGCCGCGGGACCGGCTCCAGAAACAAACATGCCCTTCATCCACGGTGCGCAGCAATGCATCGCGGTTCATGAATCCCAGCATCAGAACCTGGTTGGTTTCGAAATGCTGCACGATGGCCGGGATCAGGCCGTTTTCGTCAAAACGGAGGGAGTCGATCGGGAATTCCATAGCGGACCTATGCTACCGCGCGAACCAGCACGGCATCGGGTGAATCGCGGTGGGTTTGCAGG
>CAZYBA010000056.1:7652-9059 GCA_964646105.1 uncultured Armatimonadia bacterium | reverse complement strand
TTCTTGCGTACGGGTATCCCTGCCGACGCCAGATGTTCCTTGATTTCGCCGACAGTGGTTTCTCCGTAGTGCAGAACGGAGGCGAGCAGCGCAGCGTCGGCGTGGCCGTCGACGAATGCCTCCACCAAGTGCTGTGCGCAACCCGCCCCTCCGGAGGCGATCACGGGAATCGGAACGCAATCGGCGACGGCACGGGTCAGGGGAATATCGTAACCATCCCGCGTGCCGTCGGCGTCCATCGATGTCAGCAGGATCTCCCCCGCACCACGGCGGTGGACTTCCTCAACCCACGCCAACGCGTCGATGCCGGTGGGAACACGTCCGCCGTTGACATGCACTTCCCATCCCGAGGGCGTGTTTCCCGTGCGCTTCGGATCGATGGCAACAACCACACATTGGGACCCGAATCGTTCGGCTGCTTCGGTGATCAGGTCCGGGTTGCGCAGCGCGGCTGAATTGACACTGACTTTGTCGGCTCCGGTGGCCAGGATCCTGCGGAAATCGTCGATGTGCGCGATTCCGCCCCCGACGGTGAACGGAATGAAGACTTGTTCCGCAACCCGGGCGGCAAGATCGAAAATGAGTCCACGTTGCTCGTGCGATGCTGTGATGTCCAGGAAAACCAATTCGTCGGCACCTTGGCGGTCGTACACGGACGCGAGTTCGACGGGGTCCCCGGCGTCGCGCAGTCCAACGAACTGGACGCCTTTGACGACACGTCCCTCCTTGACATCGAGGCACGGAATCACACGTCGGGACAACATGGGTTCATTATAGGATCCGCGTCCTTCGACGCCACCCGCCGGAATCCCTGTCGGAAAAACGTGGAATCCGTTGTGTGGGGGCGTCTACGCGAACCGAGTTGCCCACGATTCGCCGGGGTATTCGCGCCGCGATAAAATTGTTGTCACATACTGGAAACGTATATCGTCCATGAAGGAAAGGACCCCCGCAATGACGCAGACGGCCTATCCACGATTCTCCACCCGAGACGGTTCCCCCACGGGGGAGACTCCCCTGCCGGCGGTGTTTCACGAACGCTTTCTGGCGCACTTCATCGGGCAGCGCACGAACGACGGAATCTGGCCGCCCCATTCGGATTGCGCAGACGCACGGCGTTGGTACAGTGCGGGCCAGGATGCGCTCTATGTCGCGAAGGATCCCGCGGACGCGATCCGTTCCTATGAAAAGGCGTTGGACAGCGACCCCGGCTATTTGCACGCATGGGTGGCACTTGCGATCGCCTTGGTGACCGAGAACTCGGACGACTCGTTGACGGAAGCCGAGCGCATCCTTAGTTCCTTGTCGGAACTACCGGTGGGCGGCGACGGGCTTTCCAGGGACGCCGCGAGCATCATTGCCCAGAACCGGGCCTACCTGGCATTTCACCGTTGGCGCCAAGGGGGA
>CAZYBA010000056.1:5311-7642 GCA_964646105.1 uncultured Armatimonadia bacterium | reverse complement strand
CCGGTGCTTCTCGATGTCGCCGACCGGCTCTATTTGCAGGCCGAATCGTTGGCGAGCAGCCCTCGGATCGAGATGCTCTGCCCGTGGGCCGCGGTTCTGATCGAACGGGGCCAACGCGACAAGGCGCGGCAATTGCTGCACGATGCCGCCCGGATCGACAATGTCCTGCTGCGTGAATACATCGGCAAGTACCCGAGCCTCGCCGACCATGTATCCCGACCATCGAATCGAAAGGATTCACAACAATGACCCGTCGCCACGGCCTGGTCAGCGCTGTCGTGCTGGCAGTCCTTGCCTGGATCGGCACCGCCCCGGCATTTGCCGACCTCTCCGGTCCCGGCTCCCCTCCGCCTCCCCCACCGCCGACCCGCGGCTGAGTTTTGTCGTCAAGGAAGATGACCATGGGAACATCCCCTCTTAGCGCGACGCTGCACGGTCTTCATGCCGCGCGGCGATCCGAATCCCCGCCGCCGCGTGTCGCGTCGAACGGCGAGTTGTTGCGCAACGCCCGCACGGGAACCAGCGCGCAGGCCCGGAACCAAGCCGCAGACGCACTCCGGCGTCGGATCCGCTCCCACTGCGCCGCAGTGCTCTCCCGGCATGCGCCTTCACTCGGGGCGGACGAACTCGACGACATGGTGCAGGATGTGGTGCTGCGCTTGCTCGCGACTCCGGAAGCCTCCGAACCCTCGACCTCCTACATACAGACGATCGCCCAGCATTTGCTGATCGATCGCTATCGCCGCCGGCACCGTCGCGGCCAGGATGCGCCTACCGTTTCGTGGGAACAGCTGCACGCGGAGACCGGTTACGAACCGCTCGACACCTCCGAAAGTCCGGAGGAGCAGACAGTCGACAAGCTCACCGCGTCCGACCTTCTCAAACGCCTCCAAAGGCAGCTCCGACCCCGTGAGATTGCAGTCCTGCTCGCCCGCGCGGATGGACGTCCCCACGAGGAGATTGCTGCCGAACTGGGACTTACCAATGCCCATGTGCGCAAGATCTGGGAACGAACCCAAGTCCGGGCGCGTGAACTGGTGGCGGCACCTTTTTAGTCGGATACCCGGCTTGGGGGCTGGAATGACGGGGGCAAGCCGCTCCCGTCGTTTCTTTTGTCACAGACCGTCCCGAACTGACGTCACTGGTAAGCAAATCCCGGTACAACGGTGAGCCGGACCAAAAACCATGAACGTCAAGAATGCTTTCCATCCCCACGCCAGTGCGATGCTGGCACTCGTTCCGCTGTTGCTCGGATGCGGCGGTGGCAACCGCGCATTGCCGATCCCCACCACCCCGCAGGTCGCTTTTGCAAGCAATCGATCCGGGAATTCCGAGATCTACCTCATGGAACGGGACGGTTACGATCCACGTCGCCTCACCTACGACGACGACCTCGATTTTCAGCCGAGCCTGACTCCTGATCGTCGCCATGTGGTCTTCACCCGCCGTTCCGGTTCGAATTACGAGATATGGCGCATCGGCACCGACGGTCGCAGTTTGCGCAGGTTGGCTTCCACCCCGGGCTTGAACGCCGACCCGGCAGTGTCACCCGATGGATTTCGGGTTGCGTTCGTCTCGGATCGCGACGGGTTCGACGAGATCTGGGTGATGGACCTGGATGGACGCAACGTGCGCCAGTTGACCTTCGACCGTGCCCCCAAGCAAACCCCCGCGTGGAGTCCCGATGGCGGACAGATCGCCTACGCCGCCCCGGAGGAGCCCGGCGGGGACACCGAAATCTTCACCGTCCGGGCCTCGGATGGCGGAGGTCGATTTCAATTGACCGAAAACGATGTGACGGATGACTCGCCGGCTTGGAGTCCCGACGGCGGGCGCATCGCGTTTGCGTCGGACCGTGACGGAGGGTTCGACATCTACAGTATGGACAGTTGGGACGGCACCGAGTTGATCAAAATCGTCGGGTTGCCGGGCGACGAGGGAAACCCGGTGTATGGCCTCGACGGGGACTGGCTGTATTTCGACAGCACCATCGACGGTATTACCGAGGTTTGGCGGATGTGGCGGGCCAGCGCGGAGGTGGAAAGCCTGACCGAGTTCACCGACGGATCGTCCACCAATCCGGATACGCGCAGCAAGTCGAAGAGCGGATACAGCACCAAGGGTCCCTCCCGCCGACGTTAGGATTTTCACCGTTCGGCCCGGTCGTCGACGGGCCGGAACTATCACGGGCCGGCGCGCGATCCGGGTCTGGGCAGACTAAGGCGAAGACAGATATCCGCGGGCCATCAGCCAAGGCAAAACGGATTCGGGAGGACGGCCGATCTTGGCCCCCTCCCGATCTTCCAGGATGGGTCGTTCCAACAAAATAGG
>CAZYBA010000056.1:0-5301 GCA_964646105.1 uncultured Armatimonadia bacterium | reverse complement strand
CGCAGCACAAAGCGTCAGCGATTCAGGAGTATCCCGGTCGAATCCCAGTTCGGCCCAGGGCTTCTCGTTCTTACGAACCATCGCGTCGAGCGGCAGGCCCGCCTTGCCCGCCAGGCCGCGCAATTCGTCGGTCTTGGGAAAATCCTCAAGATACCGACGCTCGCGATGCGGCACTCCGCGCTCGATCAGGATTTCCTTGACCGCGCGCGACTTGCTGCAGTCCGGGTTGTGCCACAGCACCAACTCGGCATATTGCTTATCGTCAGGAGTCTCAGGCGAATCGACGGGATCCAACCTACTTGCCTCCGGCCTTCTGCCTTAGTTTCTTGGCGCGCAGCCGTTCGGAAATCGGCAGGTTCAGGAACCGATCGAGGGCCTCGGGAGCGCGATTGGGCTTGCCTTGGTCGATGACTATCTCGGCCAGAGTGAGCCGGTCTGCGGACCACGGTTCGAGCAGTACCCGATCCCCTGCCTGCACCGTCCCCGGTTCCAAGACACGGCAGTAGGCACCGGGCCGCAGCGCCGCGGTGAATCGCTCGGCGAAGCCCTTTTCTCCAATGTGGCGCTCGAGGGTTCCGCACGGAATCCGGGCGTCCGTGACTTGAAGGCGAACGGCTCCCACGGTCACGATATCTCCGACCGCCAGTGCACCGGTTTCCAAGTTCGAGACAACCATGTTCTCCCCGAAACTGCCTGGTGGGAAGGCATGGTTCTCTTGCGTTTCCCACCAAGTGTAATCGGCACCGCCGTAAATGTAGACGGCCTGATCCGGCCCTCCGTGGTATCGCCCGTCACAAACCGCATCGCTCTCGACACCGTCGACACCGATGTAAACCGGACCGTCGACCGGCCGTTTGTCAATTCCGGTCGCGCTGCGGGCACCGGGTTGGCGTACCCGGCGTCCGCGGTTGACACTGACCAGCTGCATCGCGTTACTCAAAGCGGACCGTCACGATGCCATGGGCGGGAATGTCGACCGACCAGTGGTTACCGACCCGTCTGACGTCCCCCGCGATCGGTCGTTCCAGCAGGTCCACGCATCGGGCGTTCGCGGATGCACCGATGAGCGCGGGGTCGACGTGGAACGTACATTCGCTGGGTTTGCCGTCGGTTTCGAACAAACGTACCACCACGCCGCCGTCCTCTCCGCGTTTGATGCAGGAGAGGACCACGTTGGCGGTGTCGGTCGCGGCGAAGGAATGGCGGGGCACGCCGTCGCCGGTGCCGATGGATGCCGGGAACGCGAGAAGCGGATGGTTGAATGCCGCCCCGAGTCGGATGAGTTCGGCCGACGACGGTTCGGAATTGTGGAAAACCATGCTGTAGCGCACGGTTTGGCGGCACACTTCCGGCGCGTGGTCCGGATCGAACGACGAGCGGATCATGCGCAGGCGCAGTCGGCCGTTCTCGACACTGTGGCCGTACTTGCAATCGTTGAGCAGTGTGACACCGGCGAGCCCGTTGTCGGACACGGGGTTGCCGAGGTAGGCGAAGCGCATCGAAGGAACGTCCTCGCCTTCGAGTCCCGTACGGGAAACGGTGCCGAACGGAGTTTCGTAACGTGCGATTCCGCCATGGAACGGCGTGAGGTTGTCGAGGACAAGCCCGGGGATTCCCCGTTCGCTGTCACCGATTTCCCGCCAGTCGATTTCGGCGCTTACATCGACACGCGGCGCGAAGCCGTGGACCCGGGTGGTCAGCCGGACACTGCTTTTGGTGCCGGGGACATTCAGGTGCTGGTGAATGCTGGCGACCGGAGCGATGCCAAGGGGATAGTAGGTACCTTGGTTCCGATCGACGCCTTGGACATGGTAGCCACCCGGCACGAGCGAATGGGTCCCGTCGGGCGTTCCGCCGAGGACCCATGCGGTCATGCCGCGGGGACGTTCGTTCACAAAACCCCAACGTCCGAATTCGATGGATTGGGCGCAGTCGCGTCGCTTGATCGGGAGCTGGGCAGTCCACGGTTCCGTGGCAGAGCACAAAGGTCCGGTAGCCGAGCGCGGGAACATCGCGGGCCACGAAGAGCATGTCGATGTAGTGGTGCCCCCAGTCGTTCCCCTTGCCTAGGAAGACGGTGGGATGGGAAGCACCGGACTCGTCGCGGGCGACAATGCGGCCGGGGTCGAGTTCGGTGTCGTAGAGCCGGACAACCACCGGTTCGGACCGTTTCCACGCGCAACCGTTCCAGACAACGTAGGGTAGGAAGCGTTTGCCTCCCCCGTTGGACTTGGAGATACCGGTTTCCATGGCACCGATTCCGGACCCGGCCACGAACGGGGTGTTCACCGAGGTTCCCGCCGCCACTTCGTCGCGTGCTTCGGCATTGTCCGGCAGCAGCGCAATGGTGTTGATCTGCGAGCCGAGGACTTTGCCGGCTTCGCGCTTGACGGCACCGGTGATGGCGGCGGTTTCCTGGAACAGGGCGGTCGCGTGTTCGCGGGTCTGACGCACACCGGAGCCAGGAAGGATGTCATGGAATTGGTTGAACAGGACGTTGATCCACGCATCGCGGAGCCTTTCGGAGCGGTCGAGCCCGCTGACGAGAGCGAGGGCCTCCGACTCGACGCATTGGTTTTCACCGAATCGATTGGCCTGCTTGATGAGGCTTTGGCTGGTGTAGCACCCGGTGAATTCGAAATTGAGCTCGTGGTCGAGAACGGGTAGATGGGAAAGATCCTGGGAGGCGACCGTGTCGTACCAACGCTTTGCCGTGCTGAAGACCACGTTGGGATAGACGGGCCAATCGGCCATCGAGCGCAGGTAATCGATCTCGACGCGGGTCGGCCCCCCGCCGTGGTTTCCGATTCCGTAGACATTCATCCAGTCGGAGAGTGCGGTGTCCTTCCAGAAGGTCACGGCGGGCAGTGCGATGTTGTCTCCGATGTTGACATAGGAGTTGTACCAAGTGGATTCGCGGTTGACGAGAATCCGGGCTCCGTCGGGGGCTTCCCACCAGAACAGCTTGGGGCGCGGAAAATCGCCGGTGACGGGGTGGTCGAAGCCCCCACCGAGCCGGCAGGCGTAATAGTAACGAACTCCCGCGCGAGAGAGAATCGACGGGACGGTGTCGGCATGTCCGAACTGGTCGGGTTCCCAGTCGATGGGAACGTCCTCAGGCGCGAGCCCGAACTTTTCGGCAATCCAACGCCGCGTGTAGAGCAGGTGGCGCACCAGACTTTCACCGCTCGCGTAGTTCTTTTCGCCTTCCACCCAATGGGCCGCAGTCACTTCCCATCGTCCTTCAGCGACGCGCTCCTTGATTTCGGCGAACATTTCGGGGTGGAGACGTTCGATCAGGGCGTAGACACTGGCCTGGCTTTGCGAGTAGGTGAGGTCGGGGTATTCGCGCATGAGCGAGAGGACGCTGGCGAACGTGTCGTGGGTTGTGGCGGTGGTCTCCGGCCAGGACCACATCCAGTTCATGTCGATATGGCCGTGTCCGACACAGTGGACGGTGAACTTTCGGGCTTCTGCCGAAATCGGCGCGAGGAGTTCTTCTGCGTTACGAATCGACTGCGTGAGCGCACCGATGCCTGCGCCGGCATCCGTTGACGCTACCAATCGTTCCGCTTCGTCGATCAGGGGAAGCCATTCCGTTTCGCGTTCTTTCAACCCGGCAAACGCCCGTGCGAAATCGATTTGGCATTGGAAGCGCCGTCCCCAACGCTGGGCTTCGGCGACCGAGTCCCCGCCGATCTGGCGAACCAACCGTGCAAAAACGTCTTTGTCCATGCAGGGTCGTTCGTCGCCCCGGTACCGGCTCCCTTCCGGTCCTTGGGAAGGATCCGCATGATCGTTTGCGCATGGCACAGGCCGACACCTCGGATCGACCGGCCGAGACAAGGCGATGGGCCGGATTGCAACGGACGGTAGTCAGGCAAGGGTGGACCGGACTGGGGCAACCGGTATTCGAAAAACCATCGCGGTCATAATTGGGGCCGGTGCAACCCGGCAGTGGCACGGAGGTTACGGTTTAGACGGACGCGGGCGTGCGATGGCGAATCGTACCCAGAGGGCGAGGGTGAAGAGACCGATCGCAGCCACGGAGAACGCAGGAGCGACACCGAATCGGCTGAGAATGTGCCCCATCAGGACCGGACCGACCGCTTGCCCCAGGAAGAAGAGGAAGGCAAACAGGGAAACTGCGGTTGCGCGGGCCTTTGGATCCAGTTCTGTCGCGTGGGTTTGGAGGGTTCCGTGCAGGGTGACATAGCCCATTCCGAACAGAACCATTGCGACGGGAAAGAGTCCCCAAACCGGGAGAAACGCGTGCAGAGCGCAGCCCAACGAAATCAAGGTGCCCCCGAGGAGAACAATCCCCTTTTCCCCGAACAATGGCACCAGTTTCTTGACGGTCAAACTGTAGGTGATGCCCCCGATTCCGTAGAAGGCCAGACCGAGACCGATCACATCGTGGCCCAGTTGAGGGAATCGTTCCTTCATGGTGGCCGCGAGGAACGCCAATGTCCCGAAGACAAAGCACCCTTCGACAAAGACCGCGCCGAGTACCCGACGTGCGCGCGCGGTGCTGGCCAGCCGGGTGAAGGTCGTCAGTGAAGTTGCAGACTGGGCAGCCGGTTCCGGATGGCGTGCCGACTCTTTCAAGAGCACTAGGGCGACCACGGCGGCGACAGTTCCGAGCACGAAAAAGAGTACGCGCCAACCGATGCGTTCTCCGAAAAACCCTCCCAAGGTTGCGGAGAGTATCTGCCCCAGCATGAGCGACGACATAAAGCGTCCCAGAGCAACCTGTCGTTCGTGGACCGGCACTTTGTCCCCGATGTAGCTGAGGGACATCGGAATGACCGCGGCTGCGGCGACCCCGGTGACAAATCGGAGAATCAGCAGCAGAGGGAAAAGTCCGACCAGCCCGCAGATACCGGTACCGACGGCGAAGACCAGCAATGCGTTCGCCATCACTCGAACCTTGCCGTAGCGGTCGCCCAGCGTACCGAAGAGCAGCTGGCACAGGCCGTACGGGAATGTGTAGGCAGTCACCAACCACGCGGCGGTGGGAATGGCGACGTCGAATTCGCTGGAAATGATCTTGAGAAGCGGGTCAATAACCCGTGCGTCCGCGCTCACCATCATCGCGGCGGCGCCCAACAGAAGTAGGGAGACCCGACCGTTGCCCATGGGCGCAAGTATACCGGTACCGGGTGCCGACCGCCGTCGCGGGGCGTTGTCGAATCGGTCCCGTCGCCAAGGCCTGTTGCGGCGATTCCTACTCTCGGGCTCGGTTTCGTACTCAATTTTGCGTAGTGTTTGCGGGCGTGACTTCGGCTAGGATATTGCGCA
>CAZYBA010000055.1:11561-12166 GCA_964646105.1 uncultured Armatimonadia bacterium | reverse complement strand
AGAAATCCTCGTCGCGCAGGTGCGCGCCGCCCGGTCGGAAAACCTGGTCGGCGGAGGGGCCCTCGTGGTCCAATCCGGTTCCGATACGGTCCAGCTGGCGCGCTACAGCACCCCGCTCTCCGGGCGCATGGCGGGTGCAGCCCGGCTTCTGGACGCCCTCGCCAAGGACAAGGAGCTTCCCGAAGCGGGCCTCGACGAAATCGAACGGTGTTGCGCGCAGTGCGGACGCGCTCTTCCCAAGGACACCGATGTCTGTCGATGGTGCTTCGACAAGCGCGCGACATTCGTGCGTTTGCTCAGCTACGCCAAACCGTACCGGACCAAGGCAGCGTTGCTGCTGCTCCTCATGTTCGCGGGTACCTGGACCGGTCTGGTACCGGGAATCGTGGTGCGCGACCTCACCGACAATGTGCTGCTCGCCGCGAACATCGCCAAGGACGACCGGATTCGGTCGTTGGGAACATTGGTCGTGTGGCTTCTGGCAAGCCATGTGCTCGGCGCGGCCATCGGGGTGTGGCGCGGACGACTCTCGGCGTTCCTCAGCGTCAACCTCACCTACCGGATCCGCACCCAGCTCTACGCCAAGATCCAGCAGCTCGGGCTTT
>CAZYBA010000055.1:0-11551 GCA_964646105.1 uncultured Armatimonadia bacterium | reverse complement strand
ACGACAAGCGTCAGACCGGGACCATCCTCACCCGGGTCACCCAGGACGTCAACGAACTCAACAACTTCCTGGTGGACGGACTCCAGATCCTGGTGGTCAACGGGCTCACCATCCTTGGCATCCTCACCATCCTGCTGCTGCAGAACGCAAAGCTCACGCTGCTCGTGCTGATTCCGGTGCCGCTGGTGGTGATCGGGACCATTCGCATCTGGAACTTCCTCTGGGGCCGGCTCGAGCGTCTCTGGAACCTGCGCTCGCAATTGGCGGCGGGCATCAACGCCGCGCTGATGGGCGCTCGCGTGGTCAAGGCGTTCGCACAGGAAACCCGCGAGGTGAGCCGCTTCCACCAACGCGCCGACCGCCTGCGGGATGTCAACCTCGATCTGGAGAACTGGTGGGCCACCCTCTTTCCCATCCTCGGTCTGCTGATGATGTCCGGGACATTTGTGGTGTGGTACGTCGGCGGGCTCGATGTCATCGGCGGAAAAATGACGTTCGGGACCCTCAACCTGTTTTTCTTCTACCTGGGGCAGTTGTACGGGCCGCTCCAAGGCATGACCCGCATCGCCGACTGGCTCTCCCGGGCGCTGACGTCCGCCGAACGGGTGTTCGAGGTGATGGACACGCGTCCCGATGTGGCGGACGCTCCGGACGCCAAGCCGATCCCGCACATCGACGGGGCGGTGCGTTTTGACAAGGTGGCCTTCGGCTACGACAAGGCCCGGCGTGTTCTCGAGGAATTCGACCTGGATGTCAAGCCGGGCGAAATGATCGGCCTGGTGGGGCACTCCGGCGCCGGCAAGACCACGGTCATCAACCTCATCGCACGGTTCTACGATCCGAATGAGGGCCGGGTGCTCATCGACGGCATGGACATGCGTTCTGTCAAGCTCGAAGACCTGCGCCGGCAGATGGGGATCGTGCTTCAGGAGCCGTTCCTGTTTCCCGGGACCATTGCCGAGAACATCGCCTACGCCAAGCCGGATGCCACCATCGAGGACATTTTTCAGGCGGCGAAGGCGGCGAACGCCCACGACTTCATCATGCGTTTCCCGGACGGGTACGACACCCAGGTGGGCGAGCGCGGTGCGCGGCTCTCCGGCGGGGAACGTCAACGGCTTTCCATCGCACGCGCCATCCTGCACGATCCACGCATCCTTATCCTGGACGAAGCCACAGCGTCGGTGGACACGGAAACCGAGAAGCAGATCCAGGAAGCGATCCAGCGCCTGATTTCCGGCCGAACCACATTCGCGATTGCGCACCGCCTCAGCACGCTGCGCCATGCGGACCGGCTGGTGGTGGTCGAGAAGGGCCGCATCGCCGAGACCGGCACCCACGACGAATTGATGGCCAAGGAAGGCGGCATCTTCCGGAAACTCGTGGAAATGCAGACCGAGATCAACAAGCTGCGGGCCGAGACCATCGCGGTCGGGGAGTAGCCGCTCCTCCTGGTCGAACCAGTCCAATGTGCCGTTTGGCAACGACTTGGCAACGACGGCACAGACCCGATTTCTTGAATCAGCCCTCCAACGGAGTCAACGGGCTTGGTTTCGCAGGGCCCTCACCACCGCCCTCACCGCGTCGTCGTCGCAAACGGTGTGGGTGCCGTAATCCACACCCCGCCGCGCCGTTGTCGGGTCCGCCGCGGTGCGTCGCGGACCGAGGTGCAGGGAGTCGCAACCGGTGGCGTTCAGGATTTCCCTTGCATTGGACGCGCGGATTCCCCCGGCCGGCAGCACGTCGGTCGTGCCTTTACCACGTTCGCGAAGGCGCCTGAGGACGGTCGCGCCAGCCAGTGCCGTGGGCTCTCCGCCGCTGGTGAGCACCCGTCCGACCCCGAGTTCCGCCAGCATGTCGAAACCGGCGTCGATATCGGCGCACACATCGAGGGCACGGTGAAAGACAATGCGGGAGCCCCCCTCGGCCGCGCCGATCAGGCGGGACATGGCATCCCGGTCGATCTCACCGGCCTCGGTCAATACTCCCGTGACGACGGCATCGGCACCGGCACGGAGCAGGTCGCGGGTATCGCGTTCCATCGCTCGGAAGGTGTCGGAATCGTAGCAAAAGCCTCCGGGACGCGGGCGCACCAGCACCACGACCGGAACGTCCACCGCGCTGCGCACCGCTTCCAGCAGCCCGATGCTCGGGGTCAGTCCTCCCAAGGTGGGGGCGCAGCCCAGTTCGATGCGCCCGGCGCCCGCGCGCACCGACCGCACCGCGTCGTCCACCGAATCGCAGACCACCTCGACCAACGGAGTCATCAACACCCCCACGCCAACCCGGCCGAGTAGGTACCCCGCCCCGTCGCCACGAGCGCCGTTCGCCCTGCCGAGGCAACATCCACGCCAGCCCACAAACACCGCCGGCAAGCATGCCGTTGCAGGCCGATGTTTTCGCGCATTCCCCCCCTCATCCCCGGGACGGTTCGGCCATCTTCTCGCGTGCCAAACGCGACAGTTCCGCGAGATGCGAATCGTTGGCGAGGCACTGCTCCAGATGCGGCAACCGATCCGCCCCGGCGGTCTCGATCATGGCCGGGCCGTACGCACGCTCCACCCAGAACCGCGCTGCGCCGGAAAGGTATTCACGCAGTTCGGGAAGCAAATGCTCCGGGTAACGCTGGCACAGGTTCATGGTGAACATCCGTCGCCGTGCTCCACCGCCGAACGCCGCGTGCTTGGTGTTGTGGTTGAAAATCAACAGGTCGCCCGGCTTCACCGCGAGCGCGATCGCGGGAACATCCGCCCCGGACATTCCCCAGTTTTCGACACTGGCCCTTATTTCGCGCTGGAGATCCTCCGCCCACTGGTCGCCGATGCGGTGCGACCCCGGAATCACCCGCAAGCAACCGTTCGTGGCGTCCAGCGTATCCAGATAAAACGCGATCTTGATATGCCGAATCTCACGATGCCAACCGTCGCTGTGCCAAGGCGTGTCGCCGACATAGTAGTTGCCGTCGCTGCCCATGTAGTTGTAATCCGCTCCGAGCAGGCTGGTTGCGATGCCGCGGACCCGGGGATCGTCCACCAACGCGGAAAGATTGGGGCATTGGTCGATGAACGGAGCGATGCACGAACGCGCGGTGCCGTCGTGCGGCCGACCGGCGTGGCCTCCCCCGCGCGATTCCCACAAGCCCTCGAAGTCGGCGATGACCTGTTCAATACGGTCGGCGAACGCACCCGGCAGCGCCAGGAAGCCAAACGTGTCGAAGAAGCGGATTTGCTCGGCGGTGAGCGGTTGGTTGTTCATGAACAGCGTTTCGGCAGAGTGTAGGGGCGATCCTGCGTCTGATTGCGCCATGCAGCCCGCTCCTGAAACCACCCCATGATCTGCGGGCCGGCTACGCTGCCCCATTTCGAGACCAGCCCCCCAGCGCCCGACGGAGCAACGTCCCGGTCGAGGGTATCCTGACCGTATGCCCCGTTGGGAAACAACTGTCGCGCCCGCGCCTCCCGCCATCGGGAACCCGTTGACCGGACTGGTGCCCTACGCCAGCCCGCCCGCGAACCGCTTTCCCCATTCGATGGAATTCCGTTACTTCGCCCTATCCGACTTGATGATCGGCCCGCGCGAATTCCGATGGGATTCCCTCGAGCAATTCCTGGAGAACGTCCGTCGGCGTGGCAACCAAGCCGTCTTCCGGGTTTGGATGCAATACCCCGGCTTGCCTGGCGGAATTCCGGATTTCCGCAACACCAACACCGCGCCGTTTCCGCCCGCCGATGTCACCACCCCCGATTACTCCGACAAACGGTTGCGCACCGCGTTGGTACGCTTCATCGAGGCGCTCGGGGCGCGATACGACGGCGACCCGCGCATCGCGTATGTCACCGCGGGCTTGCTGGGCACGTGGGGCGAGTGGCACGACTACCCCCGCACCGACCTGTGGGCCTCGAAAGCCGTCCAGAACGAGGTGATGGACGCCTACCGTTCCTGCCTGCGACGTACGCCGGTCTTGTTGCGCACTCCCGCCGGGGCCTCCGACCCACATTACGCCCCCACCCGCGGACGCGGTTTCGGCTACCACGACGATTCGTTATGCTGGGCGACGGTCGAGACGGGACGCGCGGAAGACAGCTGGTTTTTTGAGGCGCGCTTGCGTACGGCCGGCGAGCTCGATGCCTGGCGGAAACACCCGATCGGTGGGGAAATCCGACCGGAGGCATGGGGGGTCGTTTTCGACAACAAGCCCGGCCCCAAGGAAATGCAATCGTTCGACCGGTGTGTCGACCGCACCCACGCCACTTGGCTGATGGACACCGGAATGTTCCGCGAACAGGCCCCGGCGCCGCGTCTGGCCCGGGCTGTGGAGGCGGTGCGCCGCATGGGTTTCGCCCCTCAGGTACGCCGGGTTACGATGGACATCGCTCCCGGCAACGGCCCACAGACCCGGGTTCAGGCGACGGTGGAATGGGCCAATGTCGGGAACGCCCCGCACTACCACGGGTGGACCGCCGAGGCACGTCTGACCGATGCCGAGGGGGACGTTCCCCTGAAATTCGCGCAGCGGCCCGCCCTATCCGGTACCCAACCCGGCCAAATCGGACAATGGGTGTTTTCCATTGCGTCCGGTCCGGTGTCGCGGAAGGTGTCCCGGGGCGCCCGCCTGCAAATCCGTATCCCCAACCCCATGGCGGGCGGAAAACCGATCCGTTTCGCCAATGTCGGCGGCGACAGCACGGACGACGGCTGGCTTTCGGTGAACGTCTGACCCCTGAAGTCGCCGGCCTTGCGCAACCGCGCACGAAACGCATCCGGATTCTGGCTTTAACTGACAGAAAATCAATTTTGTTCGCATTTGCTGATCTTTTTCGATTTCCGCGGACGTTCGGATCGACAGCCACGGCAAGGAATCTCTCCCGGGCCGATCCCCTTTGCCTGCCGGAGGTACCCACGCCCGGTAAGGAACGTTCCCCCGTTTCGGTGAATTCCCCCCCATGCCCGGCATCGCACTCGAACAGAAAACTTTCCTGTTCACGGACATCGAGGGCAGCACACGCCTTTGGGAATCCAACCCCGACGGCATGCGGGTGGCGTTGGCCCGGCACGACGCGCTGATGAAATCGGCCATCGAGTCCGCGGGCGGAACCGTTTTCAAGACCGTCGGGGACGCGTTCTGTGCAGTCTTTCCGGATCCGATCCAGGGGGTCGACGCGGCGACACGGGCCCAGCTGGCGCTACACGAGGCCTTTGCCGACGGACCGATCCGTATCCGTGTGCGGATGGCGTTGCATCACGGGGACGCCGAACACCGGGACGATGATTTTTTCGGCCAAGCCCTCAATCATGTCGCCCGGGTACTTTCGGCCGGGCACGGCGGACAGGTGCTTGCCACCGACTCGGTCCGCGACCGCGCCGGCGCCAACCGGTTCCGCTCTCTGGGGCGCCACCGGCTCAAGGACATCGAACATCCGGTTGCCCTCCACCAGCTGACAGTCGCCGAGCTTCCCGACCACTTCCCGGCGTTGCGGACCCTCGACTCGGTGCCCCTGCTGGGAAATCTTCCCGAGCCACGGTCGGAGATGGTCGGACGCGCGGCACTGCGTCACCAATTGATGGAAGTCGTCCGGCCAGGAAGTGTCACGACATTGCTCGGCCCGGGGGGAACGGGCAAAACCCGGTTGGCGCTCGATTTGGCCCTGCGCATCCGTGACCGGTTCCCGCAGGGTGTCTGGTGGGTGGACCTCGAGCCGGTGCGGGACGGCGACGATGTCCCGGCGGTGGTGGCAACCGCATTGGGTGTGCGTGAGGAGCCTGGTCAATCCATCGCAACGACCGTGGCGAATTCCTTGGCCAACAAGACGGTGTTGATTGTTCTCGACAACTGCGAACATCTGTTGGATTCCGTTGCCCAGATGATCGAAACATTCCGACGGTCGGTTTCGACCCTTGCGGTGCTCGCCAGTTCGCGGGAAGCACTCGGACTTGCGGGCGAGCAGCGGACTCCGGTTCCGCCGTTGTCGCTACCGCCCGCCGGCGACAATCCCGCCCCGCAAGTGGTCGCGGACAGCGAAGCCGCCAGGCTGTTTGTCGACCGGGCCCGGTTGTTCCATTCGGATTTCACGATCGACAGCAACAATGCGGCTGCGGTTGCATCGATCTGCCGACGTCTCGACGGCATTCCGCTCGCGATCGAACTCGCAGCCGCCCGCGTGCGCGCTCTTTCCGTCGACCAAATCGACCAACGTCTCGACAAACGCCTGCGCCTGCTCACCGGAGGCAGCCGCTCGTCCGCGCCGCGCCAGCAAACCCTGCGTGCGCTGATTGACTGGAGCCACGAACTGCTGGGTGACGACGACCGGGCGTTGTTTCGGCGCCTGGCGGTTTTCCAAGGCGGCTGGACCCTGGAGGCGGCGGAAACCATTTGCGCGGAAGTCGACGGCCATTGGGTGGATGTCGTGGACGGCTTGACTTCCTTGGTGGACAAATCGCTCGCGGTGGTCGAGCAATCTCCTTCCCAGGTTCGTTACCGCATGCTCGAGACCATCCGCGAATATGCGTCGGAACGCTTGGACGGATCCGCAGACGCGGAAGCGGTGGCCGTTGGCCACGGCCGATACTTTTCGGAATTGGTCGAATCGGGGGTGGATGCGGCGAACGAACGGTGGCTCGCGGCGATCGATTCCGATTACGCGAACATTTTGGCGGTACTCGAACGCGCGTCACCCGCGATGGCCACCGGAACCGCGTTGGGTTTGGAAGAATATTGGCACCGTCGTGGACTTTGGACCCAAGCCTGCGAGCATCTGGCGGCGGTCTCGGCACGGTGCGGCACCCCGGACGGTCGTGCCCGGTTGATTGGAATCGAGGGGTGGTTTCGTTACCTGCGCGGTGAATCGGCGGCAGCCCGGGTTCGGAGCACCGAAGCGCTCGCCATCGCGGTGTTGGCCGAGGACCACGAAGGGGAATCGTTGGCCCGGAACACGTTGGCATTCCTCGATTGGCAGAAGGGCGATACCGACGCCGCCCGGGATGGCTTCGAACGTTCGCTCGGTCTGTTGCGCGGTCTCGGCGACCAACGCCGACAGGCGGGGCGCCTGAGCAATCTGGGCCTGCTGGCCACGGTGACACGCGACTGGGAGCGGGCTCGGTTGTTTTTGGAGGAGGCCATGCTGATGTACCAAGCAGTCGGCGACCCACAGGGAATTGGTTCGTGTTGTTGCAACCTGGCCGACCTCGATTTGTCGTCCGGCAATCCAACCGCGGCACTGCATCACGCCCGCAGTGGCCTGCGGCATTTCGAAGACTGCCACGATCTCCCGGGGATGGTGTACAGTCTGGCAAATGTGGCGGAGGCCGAGCTGCGGCTCGGGAACGCCCGGGAAGCGGACCAGGCGGCGGAGGATGCGCTGGGACGTTGTTCGCAATCGGAAATGCCCTTGCTGGCCCCGTTGCTGCTGGAGTTGCGGGTACGGGCCTGCGCGACACTGGGTGATCGCGCCTCAGCAACGGTCCTTTTGACCGAGGCGGATGCGGCTCGGGCGCGTATTGACGCACCCCGGGATCCGAACCTGCAGGAAGAGTTGGATATCTTGTTGGGGACCGCAGTTCGCAACGACCAAGAAACAACCGGGACTGCCGAAACAACGGCGCCCGATGAGGATTGACAGGCAATGAAGGCAATCGTGGTTGGGTCCGTGGCACGGGGAGCAATCCTGACGTTTTTGATTGCCCTGGCGGGCCGGGCTTCCGCGCAGAGTGCGTACGGACCAGGCGGCTTGCTGGTGCATCCCAGCGCACTGGTGCGTGGTCCCGGCGAGACCAATGTCGGCATGTCTTGGTTCCGGCAGGAGCGGGCGGGTGTCGGTAACGAATGGTCGCCGTTCACGCTGGTGCGCGGAATCGACGGCCGGAGCGAGGTGGGGTTGCAGTGGGTGCGGCGGGTTTCGCGGGGAACTGCCGCAGACAACGCCGGCTTCTTCGCGAAAGTCCGGCTGATGGATCCGGTTCGCGACCGACCCGCCGTGGCGTTGGTGGCCAGCCACATTGGCGGTCCGATTTCCCTGACATCGGTTGCGCTCGCCAGCACGTGGGCGGTGCCCGGGGCTCCGGCCGGAACGTTGGTCCATGCCGGCTTGCAGTGGGCCCAACGGGCTGATCTCTCTCCGCGTCGGTCCGACACCCAGCCCTATCTGGGAGTTCAGATTCCCGTGGTGAACCGGCTCGGCTTTGTCGCGGAAACCGGTTCGCGTTTTTCGTTCGACCCGAAAGCACGTCTGGGGGCGGGACTTGTCTGGAACGCACCGTCGGGCCAGCAAGTGGCTGTCGGCGCGGTGAATATCGGCCGCTCCGACGACCCCGGAATGTTCATCGGGGTGGGCTATCCGATCGGGGGCGGCAAGCGCTGAGCCGGGCGGAAGCGGGAAGGGCGGACATCGACCGGGCAGTTGGCAACCGTGCCGGCGGTATTCTCCGTTCCCGCCGCACCGATTGCCTCTCTTGCGAACGCGGTGTCGCAGGTCGTGCCGAACACGCGCGAAAAAGGTGAACGCGCCGACGAAGGGTCCGGAAGGCCCCACGGCAACCGGTATGCCGAATTCCGGGTCGACCCCGGCGGGCAGTCGCCTCGTCTGCGCAATCGGTTGTGCCGGCTGTATCGCGTTCGGTCTAGTGTCCCGTCGCTACGGCGCGGTGTTTCCCAAATTTGTCGCGACCTATGCCGGCGACATGCTGTGGGCTGCCACAGTTATGTTGGGTCTCGGTCTGGTTTCGCCGGCCGCCCGACCGGCACGTAAGGCCTGGCTTGCCATAGGGATATCGTTCACGGTGGAATTCAGTCAACTGATCCAGACGCCATGGCTGGACACCTTGCGCCGGACCACCCCGGGCGCGCTGTTGCTCGGGCGCGGTTTCTTGTGGAGCGATTTGGCTTGCTACATGGCCGGCATCGTCCTCGGACTCGGTTTCGACGGATTGAGGCGTTGTTTTCAACGTTGCCCCACCTCTCCCTGACCCCGCACCCCGGTCCGTTCGAGTTGGGGCGGGGTCCTTTGCGCCACTCCAAAAGGACCAAATTGTCCGATGTGTCTGCATCGGTTCGTCCCAGCCGATCCGCGGCTGGTCAGGCAGCAAGGTTTTGCCGACGCCCTTGGCGACGCAGGAACCGTCCGGTCGGGCGCGGAACCTGCGGGCCATGAACGGAACGGAAATCTCGGCGGAACAGGGTCCTGATCCGGTGGCCGCCTACCCGCATGCACGGCTGGTGGGCAATCTGGTTTTTGTGAGCGGAATCGGCCCGCACAAGCGTGGCGAAACCCAGCTTCCCGCGTCCTTTGCCGATGAGGTGCACGGGGTGTTCCACAACCTGACCACCGTTCTCGAGGCGGCGGGCCTCTCGCTCGAGAACGTGGTGGATGTGACCGGGTTCCTCACCGATCTTGAGCGGGATTTCGCAACCTACAACGCGATCTACGCGCAGTATCTCGGAACGATTCGGCCCGCGCGCACTACCATCCAGGCCGCAGCGTTGCCGCGCGGCATCCACGTCGAGATCAAGGCTTTGGCGGTGGCTCCGTGAGCGAGTCCAAGTCCGTGCCGCGCGATCCGTACGCTTTCCACGACGACGATATCGAGGAGCCGCCGCCAAGTTTTGCCCAGACACTGCGCCGGATCGGCCCCGGAATGATCCTCGCGGCGTCGATAGTCGGCTCGGGAGAACTCATCGCCACCACCGCGCTCGGCGCCAAGGTCGGTTATGTGATGTTGTGGCTGATCCTGGTGAGTTGCTTCATCAAGCCGGCGATCCAGTCGGAGATGGGTCGGTACGCGATCGCGACCGGGGAAACCGGATTGGCGGGATTCAACCGGGTTCCGGGGCCGCGGGCCAAGGTCGGCTGGGTGGTCTGGGGCTGGTCTCTGATGACCCTCTGCTCCCTGTTTTCCGTCAGCGGCATGTTCGCCGGTGTTGCCGAGGCACTGCACACCACGGTCCCGGTTGTTCCGAAAGACCTTTGGGTCGGGCTGCTGCTGGCTCTGTCGCTCTGGTTGCTGCTGGGCGGTGGCTACAGCCGTGTGGAGCATTTGGCGACCGTGAAGGTGGGCCTGTTCACCCTGATCACGTTGCTCGGAGCCGCCATCCTGGTGTCACGGCCGGGTGCCCTCACCCCCGATCAGGTGCGGACCGGTTTGTCGTTCGGACTGCCGCCCGAGGGCTTGGTAAAGGCGATCGCCGTTTTCGGCATCACCGGTGTGGGGGCATCCGAGCTGTTCATGTACCCGTACTGGTGCATTGAAAAAGGTTATGCGCGGTTCGCCGGCCCCCGGGACGATTCCCCGGGGTGGAAGAACCGGGCATTGGGCTGGATCAAGGTGATGAACACCGACATTGCGGCGTCGATGATCATCTACACCGTCGCCACGGTGTCGTTCTACCTGCTCGGCGCCGGCGTGCTGCACCCGGCCGGCAAGAACCCGGAAGGTGCGCAGATGATCGGCACCCTTTCCGAAATGTACACGCAGACCCTCGGCAAATGGTCGTTGCCGGTTTTCTACGCGGGCGCGTGCGTGACGCTGTACGGCACCATTTTCGCGGCAACCGCCGCCAACTCGCGGGTGTTCGCGGACATGGCCTGCCTGATGGGCGCGTTCCCGAAGGACGACTACGCCACCCGTGTGCGCTGGCGCCAGCGTTTTGTCTGGGGCCTTCTGCTGATTCCCGCCGCAGTGTATTTCCTGCGCATCAATCCGGTTCAGATGGTGACCATCGGAGGAACCGGCCAGGCGATCATGCTGCCGATCATCGCGGGATCGGTGCTCTGGCTCAAGCGCCGCCACCTCCCCGACGGCGTGGGCGGCGGAACCGGGTATCGCATCGGTCTCTGGGTGGCATCCCTGACCACCATGGCCCTCATGGCTTGGTATGTCGTGAAATTGCTCTTCCCCGGCAAATAGGGTAATCCCATGGGATTGGAACCCACGTCCGGGACCCGTGTCCCCACCGACGAGTCCGCGGGGGCCGTGCGTTGGCTGCGCCTCGAGGATTCGTGCCCGGACGATCTGGCGAACGTTCGGGACCGGTTTCCGATCGCATGGATTCCCTTGGGGACCATCGAGCACCACGGCTGGCATCTGCCGGTCGGTTTCGATGGACTCAAGGCACGGGCGCTGTGCGAGCGCGTCGCCGCCTGTTGTGGCGGTGTCGTGTGGCCGACGCTCTTTTACGGAACCGGCGGCGGGCACCTGGGCTTTCCTTGGACTGTCATGGTTTCCCCGGACGAAGTGGCCGGATTGCTGGATAGAACCATCGACCACCTGGCGGAATCCGGATTCCGGGTTGTCGTGCTGCTGACCGGGCATTACCCGGGAGAGCAGGTCGGGATGGTGGCCGATGTCGCGCGTCGAGCCGGCGAGCGCCATCCAGGTTTGCAGTGCCTGGGGATCCCCGAGCACCGGTTTATGTCCCCCGAACCTGGCGACACTCTGGCGGGCGACCATGCCGCCAAATATGAAACCAGTCTGGCGCTTGCGCTCGATCCGCAGTGGGTGGATCTACCGCGGTTGGTTCCCGGACGTGATCCCGACCAAGCGCGGCTGCCGTCGACCCCAC
>CAZYBA010000054.1:0-12510 GCA_964646105.1 uncultured Armatimonadia bacterium | reverse complement strand
CGACCGGTGCGCGGATGGCGACCATTTGGAAGCGTGGATCGAGGGTCCCGACGACGTCCTCCCACTCGGTTTCGTCGGAGCCGTGCCCGTGCAGGAGTACCAGCAGTGGCGGCCGACGGGCGGCCTGCGCGCGGGGATAGGCGCGGTGCACCAGGGTTCCGTCGGGAGTGTCCAAGGGGTTCCACTATACCCTGCTCAAGGTAAACTGCGGTCACCGATGGCCGGTTGTCTCCGTCTTCGCCAGCTTGCCGTGCCGCTTCTCATCGCGACATTGGCTTCATCGACCACGGCGGCTCCCCCGAGGCAGGATTCGGGGTTTGAGAAGGGGGTGCGCCTCTCCAAATCGGGACGTTTGGCGGAGGCGGAGACCATTTTCCGTCAGTTGGTGCGCAGTCAGCCACGCAACGCCGGAGCTTGGGGAAATCTGGGCTTGGTATTGATGCGCCGGGGGCGTTGGGCGGATGCGCGCCGGGCCTTTTCGGAGGCATGGCGTTTGGAACCCTCAACCCCGGACTTCGCCGCGCAGGCGTCGATGGCGGCGTTACGGTCGGGCGACTATTCGGGTGCGGAAACCTTGGCCCGTCGTGCCGTAGCGAAGGAACCAGGAAATACGACGGCATTGTCGGCGTTGGCGGGTTCGTTGCTGTCCCGTAATCGTCCGGCCGAGGCGGTGGGTGTTTTGCGGACATTGGACACGGCTCGGCGAGGCAGCGATCCGGGTGTCGTGCGCAGCCTGTTGACCGCGATGGCGATGGCGGGTGGCTTGCCGGATGCGGTGGCCGAGTGTCGTCGGCGCTTGCCCAAATGGAAGACCTCGGGTGCCCTGTGGGGTCTTTTCGGGGATTTGACGGGCCAACTCGGTGCCGACCGTAAGGATTTGGCGTTATTGAACGAAGCGCGCAATGCCTATTCGAAGGCGTATGCGTTCGATCCCCGCGATGTTCGTTCCGGTGTGAATGCGGCGCAGGCGGCGGAGATGGCGGGGGCGATTGCGCAGGCCCGTGCCCTGTACGGTGCGGTGTTGCGCAGGCACCCGGGAAATGCGGCGGCGCACTACGGGTTGGGGCGGCTGTTGTTGTCGGACATGTCGGTGCCGGAACCGTCGCGGGCCATGTCGGCACGCCCTCATTTCGAGGCGGCGCTCGCTGCAGAACCACGCAACCCGGACTATGCCGTGGCGTTGGGGTTTGCGTTGGGACTTTCCGGTTCGGATGCGTATCCATCGGCGATTGCCACCTTGCGTGCTGCATTGTCGATTGCCCCGAAGGACGGTCGTGCGCGGCGTGGTTTGGTGGATTTTCTGGTGAAATCGGGAGATCGGACCGGGGCGCTTGCGGAGCAGCGGAGATTGGTGGCGGACGAACCCGACGACAAGGAGGCGCACCAGCGGCTGGCGGGGATATTGCGGACGATGGGCCGAGATGCGGAGGCATGGGATGCGTTGCGTGCGATGGCCAAGCGATTCCCTGCCGACCCGTTGCCATTGAAGGAACTGGGCTTATTGTTGGAGCAGGCCGGGAAGTTGCCGGAATCGGAGCAGGCGTTGCGCGATGCGATTTCCCGTGCGCCGAAGGACGCGGATTTGCTAACCAGTTTGGGGCTTGTGATCGAGAAGGCGGGACGACGTTCGGAAGCGATTGGTCGGTTCCGGGACGCGATTGTGTTGTCCCCTGGCAACGAGGCAGCCCATGTGGCGTTGATCACCGCGCTGGCGGCATCTGGCGATGCGTCTGCAACCCAGGCGGCGCGCGAGGCTTGGGTGGCGGCGGATCCGTCCAACAACCGAGCACGTTGGGATTTGGCGCAGGCGTACATGCTCCAGCGCGACGACGTTCGGGCATTGGAGCAGATGCGGAGCCTGGAGGTGCGTGCGGGCGACCCGATGCGCCGGACGTACCTTTTGGGCCCCGCGTCATTGCTGGTCGCTCGGGAGCGTTGGGACGAGGCGCTGGCGGAGTATCGGCGCGTGATGGTTTCGGACAAATCGGACGCGGTGCGCGTGGGCTATGCGGAAGTCTTGGAGAAGGCGGGGCGGCTCGTTGACGCGCGTCGCGAACTGGAGACTTTGGTGGGTTCGAGCAAGGAGCCGGTTCCGGTTCGGGTCGCGTTGGCTGGGCTGCTGGAGCGATCCGGGGCGCCCGACGATGCGGCGCGGGTCTGGGAGGATTTGGCGTCGACGCATCCTTCGGTGTCCGGATTGGTGGAGAATCTGGTGCGGATTCGGCGTTCCCAAGGGCATGAGGCGGATGCCTGGTCGACATTGGAGCGTGTCGCGCTGTCTGGTTCTGGCCCTCCGCCGGTACCGTTTGTCCGTGCGTTCGAGAAAGAATCTTCCGGCTCGCCGGAGCGGATTGTCGAATTCACGCGTCGCTTGACCGAGGCGTTCCCGGGTGATCGTGGAGTGTGGACATCGCGTGTGGACGCGTTGTTGAAGGGGATACCGGGGATTGACGCCAAGCGTTTGGCCGCGGATGCGATGGCTCGGATCGGGCGATTGGATCCGAAGGATTCCGAGGTGGAGTTCCGACGCGGGCGTTTGCTCGAAGAGATTGGAGACCGTGCCGGGGCGGTGGCGGCGTACCGGGAATCGGCGCGACGTCGACCGGGCGGACCGGCGTCGGCGGTATTGCGAGCCATGGGTTTGGAGACGGAGTCCAAACCGAAGGGACCGGGCAAGCCGTGAGCGAGCTGGAGGTTTTCACCTGCGATCGGCATCCGAAGGTGGAAACCCGCCTGCGTTGCACCCGTTGCGATGTCGCGATATGCCCGGATTGCTTGGTGCCCGGGGCTGTCGGGATGTTTTGTCCCGCATGCGGGAAGAGTGGCTCGGTGTCCATCGATGTCGCGTGGTGGCGTTTTGGAATCGCCTTGTCGGTCGGACTCGTCTGCGGATTTTTGGCGGTTTCGGTGTTGCGGTTGGCGGGTTTCTTCCAGTTGTTCATCGCCCCGATCATCGGCGGGTTGCTGGGGGACTTGGTGAACCGTTTGACGGGTCACAAGCGCGGTGCGCGCGTCGAGGCATTGGTAGTAGGCAGTCTCGCGGGGGGCGCTGTGCTCTGGTTGTGGCTGGGCGGCGGCTGGGCCGTCGTGTATGCCAATCCGCTGGGTTTTCTGTTCACGGGGATCGGGTTGTTGTTGGCCGGCGGTGCGGCGATGGCGCGGGTTCGGTTCTGATCGTTTTCCCATTGGAACCCCGTTAGCGGACCAATTGCGCATGCCGACCTACCCTCGTTTCGGCGGGCGCGCGGTTCCGTGTCCCAGTCTTTGTCGCGGGTGCCTCGCGCGGGACCCCGGCGGTATACTTGGCCATGGCTGAATTGTCCGGCAATGCCGCCGTCGTCCGGGGCCGAACCCGCTCGTGGCTGGCCGTGGTTTCAACGGTTTTTGTGATGACGACCGCGGTAGCGCAGGTTGGCAAGTCCAACGTCAAACCTGTGTCGACGCCGTCTCCTTCCGCGGATGCGGCGGGCATCGAGTTCTTTGAACGCAAGGTCCGTCCGATTCTGGAGGAGAACTGCACGGGTTGCCATGGTGCGGCCCATGTCGAGGCAAACCTGCGCCTTGATCAGGCGGACGGTCTTTTGCGGGGTGGTCCTCGTGGCGCCGCTGTGGTTCCCGGGAATCTGGAAAAGAGCACGTTGGTGCGCGCCATCCGTTACGAGGACCACACGTTGATGATGCCCCCGTCGGGCCGGATTTCGTCAGACAAGGTCGCGGCGATCGAGGAGTGGGTGCGCCGTGGTGCGCCGATGCCGCGCAAGGCTGCGGCTGCAAAGCCGGCCCCGGCCGGGACATCGTTCGCGGCGGTCATGAAGGACCGTCGTCGCCACTGGGCATACAAACCAGTGGTTCGGCCGGCGGTTCCGAAGGTTGCGGCAGGTGTGGTGGTCCGCAATCCCATCGACGCATTCGTGGCATCGCGTTTGGCGAAGTCGGGCTTGTCGATGTCGCCGGAAGCGGACAAGCCTACTTTGATCCGGCGTGTGACCTTGGATCTGACGGGCTTGCCCCCGACGTCGTCCGAGATCGATGCGTTTCTGGCGGACAAGTCCCCGAACGCGTACGAGCGCGTGGTCGAACGTCTGTTGGCGTCTCCTGCGTATGGGGAACGCTGGGCGCGTCACTGGCTCGATCTGGTTCGTTACGGCGAGTCCATGGGGCACGAGTTCGACTTCGACATCCCGAATGCGTGGCGTTACCGCGACTGGGTGATCGACTCGTTGAACGCCGACGTCCCGTACGATCGTTTCCTGACCGAGCAATTGGCTGGCGACCTGCTTCCGAATCCGCGCCGTGATCCGAAGACGGGTTGGAATCTGTCCCGGATGGGCACCGGATTCTTCTGGCTGGGTGAGGGCAAGCACTCTCCGGTGGATGTCCGTCAGGAGCAGGCGGATCGTCTCGACAATCAGATCGATGTCATCGGGAAGTCTATTTTGGGTCAGACATTGGCGTGCGCGCGTTGCCACGACCACAAGTCGGATCCGATTCCTGCCAAGGACTATTACGCGCTTTACGGTGTGTTGAAGAGTTCGCGTTTCGAGCACGGGATTGCCAACGACCGGGAGTTTGCCTCTCTGGCCAAAGAGGCCGACGCAATCCGCGGGGGTATTGATCGTTCGGCGTTGGCTGCGGCTTGGAAGCAGTCGTTGCCGGAAGTCTCGGAAGGTGCATTGCGTGCGGCGGTGGAGGCGATTCGGGTTCCGGGCAGCGTCGGAATTGCGGACCTTGCGCGCTGGGATGCATCGGGGGAGGCTCTGTCGACTGCCGGGAAGGCGGGCGATGTCGTGCTCTCGTCGGACCCGAAGGCACCGGTGGCCGGTCTTTTGGCGACTGCCGGATTCCATGGCGGTTTGCGTTCGCTCCGTCTGGAAGGCGCCCGCCGTTCCCCGAATTTCACGCTGGACAAGCGGTTTGTGTGGGTCCGTGTGGCGGGTCGTGCGAGCCGTGTCAATCTGGTGGTTGAGAATTTCATTGTCATCCGCGGCCCGATTTTCGATGTCTGCGACATCTACCTCGACCACGACGATATGCGTTGGCGCCGGATCGATGTGGGCATTTGGAAGAACCGCCGTGCCTACCTGGAGGTTTCGGACAGCCCCACCCCGACCTTGTCGTTGGGTGCTCCCGGCGATCGTCCGGTGGACGGTTGGGCGGCCATCGACGGCGTGGTGTCGAGCGATTCCGCGGATGCCCCACGGGATTTGGGGAATCCGTTGGCCGGGAAGGATGCGGCAGCGGTGCGTGCTGTCTTAGCGTCCAGTCTGGATCGCTGGCAATCGGGGATGCCTCCCGCGACATTGGAAGAAACCGCGGCGTTGCTGGTGATCGACCGTTTGCTGCGCGCGGGTCGTTTGGATTCGTCCCCGGCCGCATCTTTGGCGTCGCGTCGGGCAGCGCTCGAGGCCATGGTGCCGGCACCGGTGCGGTTCATGGCGATGGCGGATGGTCCGGGCGAGGACGAGCGTGTTTTCATCCGTGGGAACCACCGTGCGCTCGGGGATGTCGCGCCGCGCCTGCAACCGGCGTTTTGTTTCCGGGAATCGGCCCCTGCCCCGTCGCAGCCGGGTTCGGGCCGTTTGGAGTTGGCGAAATGGATCGCGTCACCGTCGCATCCGCTGACAGCCCGGGTGATGGTGAACCGTTTGTGGCATCACCATTTCGGCGTCGGGATTGTGAAGACTCCCGACGATCTCGGGCATGCGGGAGAGCGGCCCACCCACCCGGAATTGCTGGATTGGTTGGCGTCGGAGTTTGTGAAGCAGGGTTGGTCGCTCAAGAAGATTCATCGTTTGATGGTGACCAGCGCTGCCTACCGGCAGTCGAGCACGACGGTTTCGAAGAAAGCCGAGACCGTGGATCCGACCAACAAGTTGTTGTGGAAGCGTGGCGTGCGCCGCATGGAGGCGGAGGCCATCCGCGACTCGATCCTTGCCGTTTCGGGCGGCTTGGACGTCCGGATGTACGGTCCGCCGGTGCCGACATATCTGGACGAGAACACGGACGGTCGTGGCCGACCGGGCCAGGGTCCGCTCGACGGCGCGGGGCGGCGCAGCATTTACCTTTCGGTGCGGCGCAATTTCCCGTCGGCCTTTTTCCAGGCGTTCGACACCCCCACGCCGTTCTCGACCATGGGCAAGCGGACGGTTTCGAATGTTCCGGCTCAGGCGCTGGCGATGATGAACGGCCCCTTCGTGCGGGAAATGGCCAAGCGTTGGGCGGATCGTGAACTTGCCGGGATGGATGCGGGGCGCATTGACCGCATGTACGTTTCGGCGTTCGGACGTCCTCCCACGGCCAAGGAGCGCACGGCGGCGGAAGCGTTTGTCGCGGGGGCATCGTCGCCGGACGAGCGCCGTGAGGCCTGGACCGACCTCTGCCATGTCCTGTTCAATGTCAAGGAGTTTGTCTTTGTCCGTTGAAACGGAGGCGGTTCCGACAACGATTTCGGATCCGGTGAATGCGCGGATCCTGCAGGTTTCCGAGGATCGGATCGCGGGCTTCCGGGACGATCCGCTGGGAGACATCGCTGCCGGTTGCGGCGTGCCGGTCGGCGACGTCTTGATTCGGATTCGGGCGATGCTGGAGGCCGGGACAATCCGTCGCGTGCGGCAGACATTGCTGGCGACCAGCCTGGCGCCGGGTGCGTTGGTGGCTTGGCGGATCGCGCCGGAGCGACTGCATGCCGCGTTCGATTGGTTGTTCAACGAGGATCCGTTTTCGGGGCATGTGGTGATTCGTTCGACCGATCAGGAGACACCGGGTTCGGGTTATCGCTTGTGGACGACACTCAAGGTGCCGCAGGGTTTTTCGGTCGAACGTCACGCGGAGTTCCTGCGGACGACGATTGGCGCGGACGCGTTCCGTCTGATGCCGGCGCGTCGATTGTTCGCCCTCGGCGTCGGCCATTTGCGTCGCAGGACCATCGAAATCGGCAGCAAGGCCGAGGTTCCGGCAGAGCCGCAGGATACCCAGGTCGTGCGCTTGACCGATGACGAATGGGCGGTGTTGGGTGCGGTCAAGCGCGAGTTCGAGCCGTCGGAGCTGGTGCGTAATCTATGGAGTGCTCGTGCTGCCGAGGTGGGAATGCCTTTGGACCGTTTCCTCGAAATCGCCCACGGCCTTGACCAAAAAGGGGTTGTCGGGCGTTTTTCGACGTTCCTCGAGCACGTGAAGCCGGTGGCGGGCAACGAGCGGGTCACACGTTACAACGCACTTTTCCACTGGGCGGTGCCGGCGGGCCGGGAAATGGAGGCGGGTTGCGAGGTGGGTCGTTTCCACTGCATGACCCATGCCTACTGGCGCGAGGGCGGTCCCGAATTCGCAAATGTCAACGTCATGGGTGTGGCCCACGGCCTCGACAAGGAATTGGTCTTGGCGAACAAGGCGGCGATCGACGCGCATTTGGGGTCGATCGGGATTCCGGTGTCGTACACCAATGTGTTCTGGGGCGGTCGGAGCGAGATCAAGCCTTCGGAGATATTGCCGTCGGCGTATGTGGAGTTTTGTCACAAGTTCGGCCTAGACCCGCAGTCGATGCGGGAGGACAAGGCGGAGGAGACTGTCGGATGAGCGATTCCTGCGGACGGGTTTGGCGTCCCCAAAGTCGGCGAGACTTCCTGCTGGGCGCGGCGAACGGTTTTGGTGCGTTGGCGATGGCCGGCCTGCTGACCGAGGAAGCGTCGGCGCAGGGCGCGGTGGTGAAGGGATTCCCCCACCACAAGGTGCGTGCGAAGCGGGTGATCTTCCTTTACATGGACGGTGGTCCGAGCCAGATGGATACGTTCGACCCGAAACCGCGCCTCACGCGCGACCATGGGAAGCCGCTTCCGATCGAAGTGCCGATGACCCAGTTCAACAACAACGGCAACCTGTTGCGTTCGCCCTGGGAGTTCAAGAAACACGGCCAGAGCGGCTTGGATGTCAGTGAGTTGTTCCCCGAGGTGGCCACTTGTGCGGACGACCTCTGTGTCTTGCGTTCGATGACGAGCAAGTTTCCGGAGCATACGAACGCCAACTACTTCCTGCACACCTGCAACGGCAGCCAAGGTCGTCCAAGCATGGGCGCGTGGATCAACTACGGCCTCGGGGCTGAGAGCAAGGATCTGCCGGGTTTCGTGGTTTTGTCGGGGGGCTTGGTACCTCCCGGGGGTGCGGACTGCTACGGGAGCGGTTTCCTACCCCCGACGTACCAGGGATCGCTTTTCCGCCCCGGTGAACGTCCGGTCGCAAACCTGGCTCGTTTGGAGAAATCCGAGGCGGCGCAGAAACGGAAATTGGCGTTGCTGCGGAACCTGGACCGCGGCGTCTTGGGCGCTCTCGGGAATCAGCCCGCGGTCGAGGCGGCGATTTCGAACTACGAAATGGCGTTCCGCATGCAATCCTCGGTTCCTGACCTGATGGACTTGCGCGGCGAAACCGAGGCCACCAAGAAGTTGTACGGGTTGGATCATCCGTACGGCCCCACCCGTGCGTACGGGCAGCAGTGCCTGATCGCGCGCCGGTTGATGGAGCGTGGAGTCCGGTTCGTGGAACTGACTTGCCAATCGCTCGGGCACGACCGATGGGATCAGCACGGCAACCTCAAGCGGGGTCATGAGGATAACGCCCGGGCGGTTGACACGCCGATTGCGGGTTTGCTCAAGGACTTGAAATCGCGCGGAATGCTCGACGACACGTTGGTGATCTGGGGCGGCGAGTTCGGGCGCACCCCGATGGGGCAGGGTGGCGACGGTCGCGATCACAACCCGTACGGGTTCACGATGTGGATGGCCGGCGGCGGTGTCAAGGGCGGAACCGTCTACGGGGCCACCGACGAGTTTGGTTATTTCGCGGTCGAAAACAAGTTGGAAATGTACGACCTGCACGCCACGGTCCTGCACCTGATGGGTGTGGACCACAAGCGGTTGACGTACCGATTTGGCGGGCGGGACATGCGCCTCACCGATGTCCACGGCAATGTGATTCACGATATCGTGGCGTAGTCCGGCTCTCACTGAAGCTACGAAAAAGCCTCTCCGCACTCGGTGCGGGGAGGCTTTTCCGCATTGGTTTCTGTCAAAACCGCTCGCTCGGTCGGTGAGTCTGCCGGCCGGGTCGGGAATGGAGTCAGGGTTGTTTGGCGAGGAGGCGCTTGGCTTCTTCGAGGAGGAATTTAGCGTCTTCGAACGGGCGTGCACCGTGGTCCCACCAGAGAAGTTTGCCTTGCTTGTCGATCAGGTAAGCACCGTGCAGGGCCATGTTTTCGAAGTCGTCCCAGGCGCCGAAGGATCGGAACGCCTTGCCGTCGGGATCGGCGAGCAATGGGAACGGATAGGGTCTTCCATCGGGAAGTTTGGCTTCGCCGACGATCTGTCGCTCATCGCTGCTGACTGCGAGCAGGTTGACCCCATGTTGTTGGAATTGGGTGTACAGGGGCGCGAAGGTGTCGAGTTGTTTTCGGCAGCGTTGGCATGCGGCGCCCAGGTAGAAGACAACGAGGTTCGCCTTGGCGCCATCCGGGACCGCGGCGAGCGCGACTTTCTTTCCTTTTTCGGTGGTGACGTTCCCTCGGGGCGCATTGGGGGGGCTCCAGAGCAGCGGACCGAGGGAATCCAGCGGCGGGCGCGGCCCGGCGTCGGCGGGCAGCGGCGCTGGCGTCCGCCAGTCGCCGGGTGCACCGAATCCCGGGGCGAGCGCGGTGATACGTCGCAGCGGGGGCGCCTCAAGGTCGGCGTTCCCGGCCATGGTCTGCAGTTGCGTGAACGCTTGGCGCGCTGCGGCGAGGTCGCCAGCGGCGACCAGTGCTTCGACACGGGTAGCGAGCGGGGCCACTTGGTTGGGGGCGCTTTCGACTGCGGCTTTGCTGAAACGCTGTGCGTTTTCCGAACGTCCCGCGCGCAGTTCGAGTCGAGCACGCATCAGGGAATCGTGGATTTTTCCCAGGTCGAGTTCGTCACGCGCGGCAGAGATATTGCCGGAACGCAGGGCCATCCGGATGTCGATCTCCGAAAGGGCGGTGGCTACGGCATTTGTGTCGGCATCGGCGGGTGCGCCGTTGTCCTTGCGTGTGAGCGATTCGAGTTCGGCGCGATGGATCTTGGCTGCGGCGAGGTCGCCGGTTTCCACTGCGGCGACCGCAGCGAGGCGCAGTCGTTCGGTCTTCAGGCGTGTGTTGCCGCCATCGTCGAACGCACCCCGCCGGAGGGAGGCGACCGCTTCGGGCCAGAGTTCAAAGGTTTGCAGCGCCATCAGAAGTCGCATGCGTCCCATTTCGGCGCTTCCCCCACCCCCGAGTCGATTGTAGGACGGGTGCCTGGGGAGTTCGACCAGATTGCGGGCGACGGCGCAGGCATCGGCGGCTCGTCCTGTGTAGACCAGGGTTTCCACGAGCCACTGTTGGTTGTGGGCGTAGTTGTGGATTTGGTCGGGAAGGAGGCGTGCCCGGAGTTGGTGTGCGTGGTCTGCGCGTGACGATGCTTCCTGGTACCAAGCCGCGTCGGTGTATCGGCGCAGGCCGGAGTAGGTGTGGCCGCACATATGCCACATATGGGCGATTCCTGGTTCGGACAATCCGCAGTGGGCGGCGCTGTCGAGCGCGTATTGGCGGGCGATGTCGAAGTCCCAGAGGTGGATTCGATAGTGGTGTACCGGGTGTTCGGGATCGACGGACAGGATCTCCTGGAACACCTGGTCGACATCGCGGGCGGCGCGGATGGCGGCGATCCGTTGCTCGGGGTTTCCGCGCCCGGATTGCCGGTAATGCAGAAGGGCTTTCGCTTCGAGGTCGAACGGGTATTTGGCGACCAGTTTCTCGAGAATTACGAGGCTGTTGTTGCGACGTTGATCGTCGGAGCCTTCCTTGCTCCAGCGCGCAGCCAGAGCATCGATGTGCCATTGCTCGCGTTCGCTGGCTTTGGATTTGAGTTCGACCGCCTTTTCCAGGAAGGATCGGCCACGCGATTGGTTGTTGGTGTTGGCGAGTGCCATCCCCCAGAAGGCGATGGCGCATTGGGGATCGAGGTCGGCGGCTTCCCGGAATGATCGCTCCGCCTCGTAGTAGGCGTAGGCGTGGATCAGGCCGATGCCTTGTTCGACCAGCGGCCGGACGTTTTTGTGGCGGGTAGTGACTGGGAACTGGATTTTGGCGCGTCCCGGGAGGAGGCCGCCGCGCCGGCGTGGGCCGTCGTCGAACGCTTCGCCCTGCATGGAGTGTCCGAACGTGGGCGAATGCGTTGCTGGCTTGGGGTTTTGCGCGTGGGCGGAGATCGCGGATGTCGCGATCAGCAGGCCCGCGAGCGAGGTGCGGCAGAGTTTGGGCGCCATGGGTTCATTGTACCGGCGCGGTATCGGGCATTCGGGATGAGGAGCCCGAGTTTGGATTTCAGAATCGCTTGGCGATTTTGGTCGGCCGTTTGTTGGCGCCGACGCGGACCGGGGGTACGAGGTGGGGGCGGACGTGCTCGGCCCAGAGTTTGTAGCCTTCTGCGTTCAGGTGGAGCATGTCCGAGACGAACAAATCCTTGCGCGGGGTTCCGTCGGTTTGCATCATCGGCGCGGCGATGTCGATGTAAGTGATGAATGGGTTGAGGTAGGCGTAGGTCCGTATGCGGTGGTTGGCTTCCATGACTGCTGGAAGGATACGGGCACGCGACGGACTGGGTTTGATGGAAATGAACGCGATGGGCACTTCGGGCAGATCGCGGCGGACCCGTTTGACAAAGGCATCGAAATTGAGGAGAACTTCGCGCGGGGTTTGGCCCGCGGCGAGATCGTTGTCACCGGAGTAGAAGACCACTTGGCGCGGTCGGTACTTGGTGACAATGCGCCCTGCAAAATGGGTGGCGTCCGGTATGACCGAGCCCCCGAACCCGCGATTGACGGTCCCGAGACCGGGGAAGTCCTTTTCGAGGGATCTCCAACCCTTGATGGACGAACTGCCGACAAAGACAATCCCGCCGGGCTGCGGGGGGGTTGCGCGGTCCTTGTCCTCGAACGCACGGATTTCCGCCTCGAACTTGGACGCGTCCCGCGGCTTCTTTGCCGAGTGGGCGAGCCCGCTGGAAAACAGTGCCACCGCAACGATGGTCAGGATCGGAATGGCCGTTGCTAGTCGCATGGGAAAGGCTGTTTCCGATGTGCAATTCGGCAGCGAGGGCCTCAGTCGCGTCGGTCGGAATTCGCATCGAATTTTACGGCATTGTTAACAGGGATTCATCCTCAATTCTATCCAGACGAGCAAAGTTGGCGAGAAGACGAATCCACTCCGGTTTCACATGGCCCCCACTTCGGCGAGGGGCGATGCAATGTTCCGGGCTCAGGGCCGAACGATCAGATTTTTCGCGGCAGGGAAACCCTCCGATGGGCCGGATTCAAGTCAAACGAGACCAATTGACTTCACGGAAGTTCGGCGTCGTGTCCGCATTCGGATTGCGTCCGCGTTGTTCCCGCTTGCGGCAAGTCTGTGGGGGGTTTGCCTTAGCATCTTCCCTCTCTCGATCGCCCCCAGACCGACTCGACTGCGTGACCACG
>CAZYBA010000053.1:4306-12546 GCA_964646105.1 uncultured Armatimonadia bacterium | reverse complement strand
CGGATCATGTTGCAGGCCCGACCCCGGTTGCGGATCACCGACATCATGATGCCGGGGATGGACGGTTATGAGTTGGTTGAGGCACTGCGTCGGGACGATGTTCTGGCCGACCTGCCGGTGATCATGTTGACCGCGCGCACCGAGGATGAGGATGTGACCCGTGGCTACGCCAGTGGGACCGATCTCTACCTGACCAAACCGTTCCGCCCGGCGGAATTGCTGGCTTTCGTCGAACGTATTCTCGCACTGTGACCGTCCTGCATCGGACTTCGATCGGGGTACGGCGAGCGAACTGCCCCATGCCGTTGCAGTTCGCGTTGGAGGCGATCGCTTCCGAGTGTGAACCCAATGTCCGGGTGTCGACAGGATGTACCCGGGTCCCATCCCCAAACCCATGGCCGGGAATTGGCCCTGCGGGAAGGGAATCGGGGCGGTTTCGCCGAACGGACGGCCCGTGACTCCCCGCATTCGGGCGCGTGGCTTGACAGTCCGCTTCGGCACCGTCGACGTCTTGGCGGACGCGGATCTGGACTTGTATCCCGGCGAAATCCACGCATTGGTCGGTGAAAATGGCGCGGGTAAGTCTACCCTCGCCAAGGTTGTCGGCGGTGTATACCGGCCGAGGTCCGGAACCATCCAGGTCGACGGGCGCGATGCCGTCTTCGGCGGCCCCCGTGACGCGTCGGCGCGCGGGATCGCCCTGATCCATCAGGAACCGTTGACATTCCCGGATCTGACAGTTGCCGAAAACATCTTCATCGGTCGCCAACCCCGCAAGGGGGGTGTCGTGGACTGGGCGCGGATGCGACGCGAAACCTCCAGCCTCCTCGCATCCTTGGGGGTCAATCTCGACCCGAATGCGCCGGTACGCGGCTTGTCCGTGGCCGACCGGCAGATGATCGAACTCGCCGCGGCGTTGTCGGTGGACGCACAGGTTCTGCTCCTCGACGAAACCACGGCATCGCTGACTCCCGGTGAAGTCGCCCGTCTGGCAACAGTTCTGGAGCGCCTCAAGTCTGAAGGCAAGGCGATGGCGTTCATAGGGCATCGCATGGAGGAAATCTTCGGACTGTGCGATCGGATCACGGTGTTGCGTGACGGTCGTGTCGTGGGAACCGGGATGGTCTCCGATACGGATGTCGCCCAGACGTTGCGGTTGATGGTGGGGCGTCCGGTCGAGGAGATGCTTCCGTACAGCAAACGTCCGATTGGCGAACCTGTTCTCGAGGCGGTCGATCTCACCCGGCAACCGCGGTTTGAATCCGTGTCGTTGACGTTGCGTGCCGGAGAAATCGTCGGCGTGGCGGGCTTGGTCGGCGCGGGGCGCACCGATGTGGCGCGGGCGTTGTTCGGGCTCGATCCGATTGATTCCGGCGAGATCCGAATCGACGGCAAAGTGGTGGGAATCGCAGACCCGATGGCGGCGATGGACCATGGGCTTGCGTTGGTGCCCGAGGACCGCCAATCGCACGGGGTTCTGATGCCGCAATCGATCGAGGGCAATGCGTCACTGGCGATTCTGCCCCGGATTGCCAAAAAGGGTTGGTGCGACGATCGCTGCCGAGACCGTGACCACCAAACTTGGCGTCAAGATGCGCGCCTTGGACCAGGCGATTCGCGAACTTTCGGGAGGCAACCAGCAGAAAGTTGTGCTGGGGAAATGGTTGCTGACCAAGCCACGTGTCCTCTTGCTGGATGAGCCGACCCGTGGCATCGACGTGGGGGCCAAGGTGGAAGTGCACCGTGTGATCGGCGAATTGGCTGCGGAAGGGTTGGCTGTCTTGCTCATTTCGTCGGACTTGCCGGAGGTATTGTCGTTGTCGGACCGGATACTGGTGTTGCGTGCCGGAAAGCTGGTTGCAGAGTTCACGCACGAGGACGCGACCCCGGAGAAGGTGATCGCCGCCGCGTCGGGGATTGTCGCATGAGATTCGCGCACTGGCTTCGACGTCGCGAGTGGTCGTTGGTGGTCGCACTGGTGGTGGTGGCCGTCGGAGCGACCATTGTCCAGCCCCGGTTTGCGACGTCCGACAATTTCCGATCGATTTTGCTGTGGATGCCGTTGCTGTTGGTGGCTGCGATGGGGCAGACGGCGGTGATTCTCACCCGTGGGATCGATGTGTCGGTCGGATCGACCATGGGGCTGGCAGGTATGGCCACCGCGTTGCTCCTGCGTGACAATCCGCAGTTTCCGGTCTTGGTGGCTGCTGGTTTCGGCATGGCGGTCGGGGCGGTTCTCGGGGCGGTCAACGGTGGACTGATCGCGGGCGCCCGGATTCCTCCGATCGTGGCGACCCTCGGAACGCTTGGCGTGTATCGTGGTCTGACATTCTGGATCAGCGAAGGTCGGCAGGTAGACGAATACCAGTTGCCCAAGGCCTTGTCGGAGTGGTCCCTTTCCGGCCCGTTCGGGCAGACCCTCGTGCCTTGGGTGGTCTTGGCGGCGCTTGTGGCAGCTGTCCTGATGCACGTACTGCTGACCTCTACCCGCTTCGGGCGTGACCTGTACGCCTTGGGCGGGAACCCGGACGCTGCGGCGCTGCGCGGGGTTCCCGCCGGCCGCACCGCGTTTCTCGCCTACGTGCTCTGCGGGGCCGCCGCTGGACTCGCGGGAGTGCTCTACACGTCCCGGTTCGGCAATGTCAACCCCGCGCAGATCGGCTCGGGCTTCGAACTCCAGGTCATCGCCGCGGCGGTCATCGGGGGGGTGAGTGTCTTCGGAGGAGTCGGCGGGGCGCCCGGGGTCTCGTTGAGCGCATTCCTGCTCGGGACAGTGAACGTTGCGTTGACCGTGCTGGCGATCGCCGGGACCTGGCAAACCGCGGTCTACGGTTTGGTGTTGCTGGTTGCGGTCGTGGCCGACGAGAGATTCGCGCGCCGGCTGCGGCGACAAGCCGGGGAGGTGGCCTGATGCGTCGCCTGTTCGCCCGCTTTGGTCCGGAAACAGTCGCGGTGTTGTTGCTCGCGATTGCGTTCGGTTTGAGTGCTGCCCGTGAGCAGCGCTTCCTCGATGCCGCCTATTTGTTCGACCGTTCGACCTTGGTGATGGAGACCGGCCTCCTCGCCTTGGCGTTGACCTTTGTGATCGTCGCAGGGCATATCGACCTGTCGTGCACGGCGATCCTGGCGTTGGTGGCTGCCGTGGCGACCGCGCTGCACCACAAGGCGGGGGTTCCGATCGGTGTGGTTGCCCTACTTGCTCCTGTGCTAGGCGGGTTGCTTGGTTGGGTGAACGGTGCGCTGGTCAGTCGGGCGCGGCTCCCTTCGCTGGTGGTTACCCTAGCCACCATGGCGCTGTTCCGCGGTATCGCGCAAATCCTTTTGGGAGACCACTCGCTATCGGTGCCCCCGGCCGTACAGGGTATCGAGAAACTCACGATTCCCCGGACTTATTTCCACCTGCCATTGCTGATCTTTGTGGTCTCTGCGGTTGGATTCGCATTGGTCTTGCACCGAACTGTATTCGGGCGTTGGACCACCGCCATCGGGGTGAATCCGGAAGCGGCGCGTCATGCGGGAATCCCCGTGGGACGTATGGTCGAGCGGTTGTTCGTCCTGTCCGGAGTCACGGCGGGCGTGGCTGCGGTGCTCTTGGTATCGCGTCTGGGAGTCGCCCGGTTCGACCATGCCCGTGGATTGGAATTGGATGCGATCACGGCGGTGGTGTTGGGCGGGACAAGCATCTTCGGGGGACGTGGGACGGTGTTCGGAACCGTTACCGCCCTGTGCCTGATTTCGGTGGTGCAGACGGGAATGGGCGTCGCGGGCGTGAAGACTGAAATGCAGATCGCCGCGATCGGGGCATTGCTGCTCGGTGCCATCCTGGTCTCCAATCTGGCGTCACGCCGGCGTTGATCCGGTCCGCCCGCCGGCGGAAGGGAATGCGCCTCCCGTTGGTGAACGTCGTTTCACCATGGTCCGAAAATCATTTCTCAGCCTGCTGACCTTCGCCGCATTGGCAGGGTCGCTCTCGTTGACCGGCTGCAAGCCGGATGCACCCGCTGGAGGCAATGCACCTTCGGGGGGTGGAAGCGACAAGATCCGCGTTGTCTTCATCCCCAAGAACACCGGAAACCCTTACTTTGACGGCATTGCCACCGGCATGGAGGAAGTCTGCAAGGAACTCGGGGTCGACTTCTCGGTCACCGGACCCGCCCAAGCCGAGGCGACATCCCAGATTTCCTATATCAAGGACGAAGTCCAGCGCGGCGCGAATGTCATCTGCATCGCTGCCAACTCGGTCGATGCGTTGAACGCGACGTTCGACGAGGTTCGGGCCAAGGGTGTCAAGATTGTCACGGTCGACGCCGATCTGACCGGCAATGAAACCCACCGGGATGTCGGCGTGTTTGCGACTGACTGGGATGCTCAGGCACGGCAGATGATGGAAGTCGTCGGCGAAGCCATCCAATTCCAGGGCAAGGTTGCCATCCTTTCCGCCACCACCGATGCACCGAACCAGAACTACTGGATTGGCAAGATGAAGGAGTACTGGAAGGAAGGCAAGTACGCCAAGATGCCTTTGGTCGAGGTGGTCTACGGCGACGACAAGCCGGAGAAGTCCGCGACCGAGATGGAAGGGCTGCTCACCAAGTACCCGGATCTTCGCGGAGTTCTCGCGCCAACAACCGTAGGCGTCTCCGCCGCGGCGAAGGTGGCCCAGCAGCGTGGTGTCTACCCCGGCGGGGCGAATGCGAAGAATGGTGGCGTGGTTGTCTTCGGACTGGGCATTCCCAACCAGATGCGCAACTTCATCAAGGAAGGCGTGACCCCGCAGATCATGCTGTGGAGCCCGCCGGACATGGGCAAGGTGGCCGCGTATGTCTGCATCGCACTCGCCAAGGGTGAAGCCAAGGCGGAAAAGGGCCAGAAGATCAAGGTCGGCGCGATGGGCGAACGTGAGATTGGTGACCTCAACAAGGTCATCGTCGGACCGCCGGTTATCTTCACCAAGGACAATGTCGACCAGTACCAGTTCTGATGGTGCCGAACCGATGATGGCCGGGAGTTGAATCCCGGACCAGAGCATCGTCACAAAACACCGACGGGCGCCGCAGGTTTTGCGGCGCCCGTTGTCATTTCAACGTCCCGATCGGTAGCGGTGGGTCCATCGGAACTGCCGACCGATGTTCGGACCTCCGCGCAAGCGACGGCGCACCGATCGGCAGGTCAGGACGGTCCCTCGGACAACCCTTTGGCGATGACTGCTTTGGAGGCCAGTCAAGCCGGTCTGTTGCGCCTCGGGACACGGGATGGCAACCCTCATGCACTGCCGCTGGTCAGCCGATCGACCGGATCAATCCGAGGAAACGGTGCCGTTGGTGGACGTCAACGCACCACGGGAAGTGCGACGGATTGGGGACGTTCGGCCAGCAGGCGTTGGTATTCCTCGGAAATCACCTTGGCGAACTGTCCGGAAACCAATTCCCAGTCGTCGAGCAGTGCCCGGGCGCGTGTGCTGCCGGTGGCGGCGGCGTGCCGTTCCACCAGTAGGCGAACCGTCTCGGACTCGTCCGCAGGCAGTCCCCAGCGCAATATCAAATTGGAATTCGGATTCACTCGCTTTTCAAAGGACATCTCGGGGTCCCAGACATAGGCGACACCGCCGCTCATTCCGGCGCCGAAGTTGCGGCCGGTTTCCCCGAGGACCACGACGGTGCCTCCGGTCATGTACTCGCAACCGTGGTCTCCGACACCCTCGACCACTGCCGTCGCACCGGAATTGCGGACTGCGAATCGTTCCCCGACCCTACCGCAGAGGAACGCGGTTCCACCGGTGGCTCCGTACAGCAGGGTGTTTCCGGCTATGACATTGTCTTCAGCCCGGAATCCCGCCTTCGCAGGCGGATGCACGGCGATTTCCCCGCCAGACATGCCTTTGCCCAGATAGTCGTTGGCGTCGCCTTCGAGACGCAACGAGATTCCGGACGCGAGGAATGCGCCGAAACTTTGTCCGGAGGATCCGTTGAAACGGATGCGGATGGTCCCCTCCGGCAAACCGTCCGCACCGTGCCGGCGTGCGACCTCGCCCGAGAGCATAGTGCCGCAAGAGCGGTTGTGGTTGGCGATCGGGATGGCGAACTCGACCGCCTGACGCCCTTCAAGGGCCGGGCGGGCGGCGTCGATCAGTTGGTAATCAAGCGCACCTTCGAGACCGTGATCCTGGGCCTCGACGCAGGCAACCGCCGTGCCGGGTACATCGGCCCGGAACAAGATACGGGACAAGTCCACCCCACGCGCCTTCCAATGCCGAACCGCCTTGGCGATATCGAGCCGGTCCGAACGTCCGATCATGTCGGAAACGCGTCGGAAGCCCAGGCGCGCCATGATCCGACGCAATTCCTCGGCGACAAAGAAGAAGTAGTTGATGACGTGCTCGGGCTTGCCGGCGAACTTCTGACGCAAGATCGGATCCTGCGTGGCGATGCCGACCGGGCAGGTGTCCAGGTGGCAGACCCGCATCATGATGCACCCTTGGGCGATCAGGGGAGCGGTGCTGAAGCCGAACTCTTCGGCGCCGAGCAACGCGGCCACCGCCACATCGCGACCGGTCTTGAGCTGGCCGTCTGCCTGCAACACCACGCGTCCGCGTAGGTTGTTCATCACCAAGACCTGTTGTGTCTCGGCGAGGCCAAGTTCCCACGGAATGCCCGCGTGCTTGATCGAACTCAGTGGCGATGCACCCGTGCCACCTTCGTAGCCCGAAATGAGGATATGGTCCGCGTGCGCCTTGGCAACCCCCGCGGCAACGGTCCCCACTCCGACTTCGGAAACCAGCTTGACCGAGATGCGTGCCTGCGGGTTGACGTTCTTCAGGTCGAAGATCAGTTGGGCCAGGTCCTCGATCGAGTAGATGTCGTGGTGGGGCGGCGGCGACACCAAGGTCACGCCCGGCGTGGTGTGGCGGATCCGCCCAATGTAGCCGTCCACCTTGTATCCGGGAAGCTGGCCCCCCTCGCCGGGCTTCGCGCCCTGGGCCATCTTGATCTGCAATTCGTCGGCATTCACCAAGTAGTGGGTGGTCACACCAAAGCGTCCGGAAGCCACCTGCTTGATCGATGAGCGCCGGTTGTCGTCGAAACGCTCCGGGTCCTCGCCTCCCTCGCCGGTGTTCGACTTGCCACCGAGTCGGTTCATCGCGATGGCAAGGCCCTCGTGGGATTCACGAGAGATGGAGCCGAGGCTCATCGCACCGGTGCAGAACCGCTTGACAATTTCTTGCGCCGACTCCACCTCGTCGAGAGGAATCTCTTCTCCCGGAAGGAAGTCGAGCAGTCCACGCAGGGTCGAGGCTTGTTCGGCGGATTCGTTCACCGCTTTCGAGAATTCCTCGAACGTCGCAAAGCCGCGTGACGGGTCTTCGGATCGGACCGCTTTCTGAAGTTTGTCGACCGTATCGGGATTGATGGCGTGCCGCTCACCGTACCGACGCCATTGGTATTGTCCGCCCGGGTCGAGTTCAAAGTCGGCTGCCAAGGGATCGGCCGGGAATGCCAGGGAGTGGTTGCGGCGGATCTCACGCTCCATGTCGCTCAGGTCAATGCCTTCGATACGCGACGGTGTTCCGGTGAAATACCGCTCGACAACCTGGGTGGAAAGACCGATCGCCTCGAAAATCTGTGCGCCACGGTAGCTTTGGATTGTCGAGATGCCCATCTTGGACATCACCTTCAGCAGGCCCTTGTTGATGCCTTTGACAAAGTTGCGCGACGCCTTCTCCAATGTGCAATCGGTGAGGACACCGGATTGGATCAGGTCGGAGTAGGTTTCGAAAACCAGATAGGGATTGACCGCACTCGCCCCGTAACCGAGCAGGCAGGCGAAATGGTGCACTTCGCGCGCCTCTCCGGATTCGACAACCAACGCGACCGAGGTCCGGGTTCCTTCGCGGATCAGGTGGTGGTGCACGGCCGAAATGGCCAGCAACGACGGAATGGGGGCGTATTCCGGACCGGTCATACGGTCGGACAAAACAATGACCGCGAACCCGTGCTCTACCATTTCCGACGCTTTGCGGCACAGGCGCTCGACTGCCCGCTCGAGCTCGCCCGCCGGACGATCCACACGGAAGACCGCGTGCAATGTTTCGGTGCGGACCTCCCGCAGACGGTCGTCGTCGAGAATCCGCAGCTTTTCCAAATCGGTGTTGGTCAGGATCGGGGAATGGATCTTGACCATATGGGCGTTCGCTTCGGAGTGGTCCAGCAGCGAACCGTCACGCCCGATGTAGTCGGCCAGGT
>CAZYBA010000053.1:0-4296 GCA_964646105.1 uncultured Armatimonadia bacterium | reverse complement strand
GAGGGTTGGTCACCTGGGCGAACAACTGCTTGAAGTAGTTGTAGATGGGCTGAGGCTGATGGGACAGTACGGCCAGAGGCGTGTCGGTGCCCATCGAGCCCAGGGTTTCCTCGGCCGCCATTGCCATCGGTGCGATGAGCAGGCGGACCTCCTCGGACGTGTAACCGAATGCGCGTTGCCGCGAGCGCACGGTTGCATGGTCGACTACCGGCAGCGATTCGGGCTCGGGCAGGGTAGGCAAGTCGATCCGGTTGTCCTCGAGCCACTGCCGGAACGGATGCAGGCCGCAGACCTCCGCCTTCACCTCGTCGTCGCTGCGCACACGCCCCATCTCGGTGTCGACCAGGAAAATCTTGCCCGGCTGCAAACGTCCACGTTCCCGAATGCGCTCGGGTTCGAAGGGAATCACACCGGTCTCCGACGCCAGAACCACCAGATCGTCGTGGGTGATGGTGTAGCGGGCGGGACGCAGTCCGTTTCGGTCGAGGACGGCCCCGATCTGGACACCGTCGGTGAAAGCGACCGCCGCGGGACCATCCCACGGTTCCATCAGGCAGGCATGGTATTCGTAGAATGCGCGCCGGTCCGGGTCCATCAAATCGTTGCCCGACCACGCTTCCGGGATGAGGACCATCATCGCCTGCGCCAGGGAGCGGCCCGCCTGGAGAAGTAGCTCCACCGCGTTGTCGAGGCTGGCCGAGTCGGAACCCTCGCGACTCACCAACGGGACCAATTTGGCGATATCGTCGCCGAGCACGGTCGACGTCAGCCCGGCCTCACGTGCCCGCATCCAGTTGCGGTTGCCGTTGATGGTGTTGATTTCGCCGTTGTGGGCGATGTAGCGGTACGGGTGGGCGAGGGGCCACGACGGGAACGTATTGGTCGAGAAGCGCTGATGCACCAAGGCGATGGCGCTCTCGATGCGCTCGTCGTTGAGATCGTCGAAGTAGCGCGGCATCTGATGCGGCAGCAGCAGGCCTTTGTAGATCAGCGTGCGCGACGACAGGCTGGGGATGTAGAACTCGCGGGGATTGGGGATGCCGGTTGCGCCGGCGATCTCCGATTCGATCACCTTGCGGACGATATAGAGGCGACGTTCGAAAGTCGCGGCGGGTGTGGTGGGACCGCGCCCGATGAAGAACTGGCGGATACACGGCTCTGTTTCGCGGGCTTGCTCGCCAATCGCGGAAGAATCGACCGGAACATCGCGCCAACCGAGGAAGCGTTGTCCCTCTCGACGTACCGCGTTCTCGATGGTCGATTCGCATTGGCGCCGGAACTCGGCGACAGTCGGGAGAAACGCGACACCGACTCCGTACTCGCCGACGGGCGGCAGCGCGAAGGTCACCGATTCCCGCAGGAAACGGTCGGGGACTTGAATCAGGATTCCCGCGCCGTCACCGGTTTCCGGGTCGCAGCCACACGCGCCGCGATGGACCAGGTTCTCGAGAATACGCAAGCCCATGCGCACGATGTCATGGGAGCGGACACCCTTGATGTGCGCTACAAAGCCGACACCACAGGCGTCATGCTCTGTACGGGGGTCGTAGAGCGACCGCTGGGGATCGAATGCGCGTTCCGGATTCAACGTCCTGTGCCCGTGTTTCGTAATAACATCGGCCCTGCCGACGCGGTGGGTGTCGAGATTCCGGGCGCCGACGCCAGGTGCGGTGCACACGGCTCCGCAATTCCGTTCGACGTTGAACAGGACTGATTTTATACCATGGGCCGGCATGCGGTCGCCAACGACGCGGATCGGTAGAATGCCCTGTGAACGAGACCCATGAGACGTTGCCTTTGGTATCGAGCCGCTGGTTTGTCGATGCCATGGACTGTCCGACCGAAGAGGCTCTGATCCGGAGCAGCCTGCGCGAAGTGGCCGGTGTCGAGGATATGGAGTTCAACCTGATCGAGCGGGTCGTTACCGTCAAGGTGCGGGGCGACGATGCGGCGGTGGCGCGGGCGATCGAGGGTCTGGGGCTCGGGGCGAAGCGCCTCGAGTCGGGCGTCGTTCCCGTCTCGACACCGCGCTTGCCGATGCGCCAACGCTGGATACTCGGGGTTTCCGGTGCGGCCGGCGCCGCCGCGGAAGCAGTCGCGTACGCACAGGAGATGCGTGGCCTGGAAGGAGATTCGGCGCCGATTGTGGTGGCGATGGCCGCCGCCTCGTTGGTCCTTTCCGGCCCGCAGACTCTGCGCAAGGGATTTGCGGCGTTGCGTACCCGAACCCTCAATATCAATTTCCTGGTCGCACTGGCGGTCGCCGGTGCCTTGGTTCTGGGCCAATGGCCCGAAGCCGCGATGGCGTCGTTTCTGTTCACCGTTGCCGAGACGATCGAGGGGCTTTCGCTCGAACGCGCGAGGGACTCCATCCGGACCCTGCTCGAGGCATCGCCCGACACCGCCGAGGTAGCCGGCTCCGACGGAATCTGGCGCGAGGTGTCCGTGGGAACGGTCGCCGTGGGAGAGCGGGTCAGGGTCCGCCCTGCGACCCGGGTCCCGCTCGACGGCACAGTGCATGACGGATTCTCGGCAGTTGACGAGTCCGCGATTTCGGGCGAAAGCCTCTCCGTGGAAAAGGCGCCTGGCGATAAAGTCTACGCGGGCACGGTCAACACGGCCGGTGTGCTGGTTTTTACCGTCGATGCCGCCGCGGGCACCACCACCCTCGACCGAATTGTCGAGTCGGTACGCAAGGCGCAGGCGCAACGTGCTCCGACACAACGTTTTGTGGACCGCTTCGCTGCGATCTACACGCCGATCATCGTGGTGCTCGCCACCCTCGTCGCGTCGGTGCCGCCGCTGCTTCTCGGATTGTCCGCTCCCGAATGGATCGAGCGCGGTTTGGTGTTGCTGGTGATCGCATGTCCGTGTGCGCTGGTCATCTCCACCCCGGTCACCGTCGCCTCGGCATTGGCGGCCGCCGCCCGGCGCGGAGCGTTGGTCAAGGGGGGCGCCTACCTCGAAGCGCTCGCGCGGGTCCGCACTGTCGCGTTCGACAAGACAGGCACCATCACCGCCGGCCGCCCTCGGGTCACCGACATTGTTCCGCTCGACTCCGGGCAGGCAGGGGCCGAACTGCTTCACCTCGCCGCCAGCCTGAACGCCGCGTCGGAGCACCCGATCGCCGCCGCGATCGTCGCCGATTGCGCACGGCGCCACCAATGCGATCCATTGCCTGTCGCCGCCTTCGAATCCCTGGTCGGGCGCGGTGTCGCCGGAACCGTCCAGGGATCACGCCTGTACCTTGGCTCGCAACGGCTCGCCGAAGAACATCAGGCCTGCGGACCCGAGGTCATGGATGCGCTTGCGGATCTGCAGAAACAGGGCAAGACCGGCGTCGTCCTGATGAGCCACGAAAAGGCGCTCGCCGTACTCGGAGTCGCCGACGAACCCCGCAACGATTCCCTTGAAGTGGTCAGGCGACTGCAACAGATCGGTGTGCGGCCTGTGCTGCTGACGGGAGACAACCCTGCTGCCGCAGCCCGGATCGCACACTCGGTCGGAATCGACGATTTCCGAGCGGATCTGCTGCCTGACGAAAAAAGGGTCCATTTGGAGGAATTGCGCATGCGCCACGGTGCCGTTGCGATGGTCGGTGACGGAATCAACGATGGTCCGGCCCTCGCCAGTGCCGATGTCGGAATCGCGATGGGACGGACCGGGACACAGGCTGCCATGGAGATCGCCGATGTCGCACTGATGCGCGACGACCTTTCGTTGGTCGCCGAGATATTTGTTTTGGCCCGGGCGACATCCAAGGTCCTGAGGGCCAACATAACACTGGCAATCGGATTGAAGGTGGTGTTCTTCCTGCTCGCACTCGCAGGCAAGGCCACATTGTGGATGGCGGTACTTGCGGACGTCGGAGCCAGCCTGCTGGTTACCGGAAACGGCCTGCGTTTGCTCGCGTGGAAACCGCGCCGGACGCGCACCGGGTAGCGCCGGCAATGTCGATTCCGCCCAAGGTCGTTGGATCGCGGAATGTGGGTTCGAGGCCGACACGCGTTGGCACGGTGTCGGTGCCTCGATGAAAACAGGGACTTGTCGTCGACGATGGACCGATGAAAACCCGTCCCGCATGCGCAGGGGCGCTACGCAGTGGGCACTCCACCGAATCGACGCTCACGGCGCTGGAAATCGGCCAAGGCCGCCATCAGATGCTCGCGGCGGAACTCCGGCCAACGCGTTTCCGTGACATGGATTTCCGTGTAGGCCATTTGCCAAAGCAGGTAGTTCGACAGGCGGATGTCGCCCGCGGTACGGATCAAAAGGTCCGGATCGGGAAGCCCGGCC
>CAZYBA010000052.1:0-12594 GCA_964646105.1 uncultured Armatimonadia bacterium | reverse complement strand
ACCGCAACAGCTGGCCCCTCCTGCGTCAAGCGTCCACCACCCCGCTCGCCATCGGAGAAATCTTCACCAATCGATGGGACATCCTGCCGCTGCTGCAGAACGGGTGGATCGACTACCTGCGCATGAAGCCGTTGCACTCGGGCGGGATCACCGAAATGCGCAAATTGCTGATCCTGGCCGAGCCGTACAATGTGCGCTCCGCATTCCACGGCGCGGGGGACGTCGGGCCGATTGCCCAGAGCGCATCGGTGAGCCTGCAGATGGCGATACACAACTTCGGGGTCCAGGAATGGATTGTCTATCCGGAAGCGGCGTACACGGTCGCCACGGGCGCCTGCCGCATGGAGAACGGCATGGCGTTCCCGAACGAGGCGCCGGGCTTGGGGATGGATATCGACGAAAAGGAAGCGGCGAAGTATCCGTACCAGCAGCGTTTCATGCCGATGGTGCGCCGCCTCGACGGCACCGCGCACGTCTATTGATGCCGGGTCGTTCCGGGAACGCGTTCACCGGGCGGATTCGAGGGGCTGGAGTTCGATTCGTTTGAATTCGACTTCGGCCCCCTCGGCTTGGAGGGCGATGCGTCCGGAGCGCGCGGTGGCGCCCGTGCCGTCGTTGACCAGATCGCCGTTGACCCAAACGGTGATCCGATCGGCGCGGCATTCCACCACGACCGTGTTCCAGTCTCCGGGAAAACGTTCCGACTTGCCGGTCAGGTTGGCGATGCGACGTCCCTTGCCTTCCTCGACGCCCCAGTTGGCCCTGGGTCCGCGCCGCGATTCCATGTCGGGGACCGCGATATCCTCGCCGATGCACCAGAAGTCGCCCGCGTTGCGGTGCTGCAGCTGCACCTCGATCGATTGCGGAAACATCTTGTAGAGTCGGCGGGGAGTGGAGGCGTGGACCAGGATGCCGCAGTTGCCGGGTTTGCCGGCGAAGCGGTACTCGGCCACCAGGCGATAGTCGGCGAACCGGCGATCGGTGATCAGGTGCCCACCGGGCTTCCCCAAGCTGACCAGCCGTCCTCCGCGCACGACGAACGGCCTCGGGCCCGCCGGATCGCGGTCCAGCTCCGGCACGTCCATGGTCCAACCCGCCAGATCGACTCCGTTGAACAGCGGTTCGGCGGGCGTGGCAAGCGGCGGCGGCGCCAGGGCGAGCAGCGCGGCGAGCATCGGAGCGAGGATCATGCTGCGAGGGTACCACCCGAGCGCCACGGCGGTTGACTCCGTTCGGGTTGTTTGATACCATCGCGTTTGTCCGTCGAGGGCCTGGTCCGGCCGTCCCGCCTTAGCTCAGCCCGGATAGAGCGAGCCCGTCCTAAGGGCGAGGTCGGGGGTTCGAATCCCTCAGGCGGGGCTTCCCATTCGACGGGCGGGTCGTGCAACCCGAGTCGACCCACTCGTGACAGCCCTCTCGTGACAGCGGGTTGACGATACCGTGGTCGGGTTGTCAATTCACGACGTTCCCAAGTCCCGGTTTACTGCCGGCTTCGCTCAGGAAATCATCTGGCGCAGGTCACGGGTTCGTGCTTCGGTCAGTTCTTGTTTGCGGAATGCAACCAGCATCGGTTCCATGCTGCCGCCGCGGGCTTCGATATCTCCCGCCAATGCCGCGTCCGCATCCCGGAATGCCAACCATGCGCGCTGTGCCTTGACCAGTTTTTGTCGGCTGGTTGAGTCGAGGCGGCCTGTCAGCACTTTGTAAACCCGATTCAATTCCCGGTCCGCCTTGGCGAAGTCCGCGATCGCACTGCGTGTCATTTGCGCTTGAGTTTGCATGGTGATCGCGAATTCTACCATCGGGATTGTGGTAAGGAACCATGTGGCGGGTGCCGCGGCAATCAACGGCTGATCAGTAAACACCGGTCGGAACCCGTGCATCCTGCGCGCACCATCGCAGTCGGGGAAGCGACATCCGCCCCGTTTTCACGCCTTTGGAATAATGTGTTGCGCGCCGATCGCCGGAACCGGCTGAAGTCTGCCGCCGGAACCCACGCATCCTGCGCGTCCCGTACAACGTGACCAGCGAATCCTGTGTCGCACCCGATCCCGTGGTTGCGGGCCACGGTGGGCGGCGTCGGAGGTGGTTCGCTGCGCAACCGCGTGGCGGTTCCCGGTGTGGAATGGGGACGCAGGGAAAGCGGGGTGGCGAGTCGAAATCGCCGCCATGGAAGACACCGTTACCCCAACCACCATCCGCTCGGCGGCGACGACGCGCCGGCAGATCCTGATGCGCGCCGGCCTGGCCCTGTCGGGAGCGCTCGGCGCCGACCTGCTGGCCGCCGCGCATGCCCGACCCGACGAACCCCAGTCCAAGATTATTGTCGGATCCGGTTCCAATCGTTACGAATGTGTCCACGATTGGCTGGTTCCGCCGTCGCATATCGCCTGGGGCGACACCCAGGGAGTGGCGCAGGACTCCAAGGGCAATATCTATGTCACCCACACGGTGGGTGCGGAGAGCCAGTCCAAGGACGCCATTGCGGTGTTCGACCGCAAAGGCAAGTTCCAGCGCTCGTTCGGAGCGCGCTTCCAGGGCGGCGGCCACGGCATCGAGATCCGCAAGGAAAAGGGCAAGGAATTCGCCTACCACTGCGACACCGCCCGTCGTCAGGTGGTCAAGACCGACCTCGAAGGCAATGTGATCTGGGAAAAGGGCTTCCCCAAGGATTCGTCGTCCTACAAGGAAGGCATGCCGTTTGTCCCCACCAATATCGCGTTCGCACCGAACGGCGATTTCTACGTGGCGGATGGCTATGGCTCCGACTTCATCCTTCGTTACGATGTCGACGGCAATCTGATCCAGACGTTCGGTGGGAAGGGAACCGGTCCCGGCCAGTTCCAGACCGCCCACGGAATCACGGTGGACACACGCGGCAAGGAACCGCTGTTGGTGGTTACCGAGCGATCGACCCACCGGATCCAGTACCTGACCCTCGACGGCAAGCATGTCCGCTGGGCGACCGAGGGTATGCGCCTGCCGTGCTATTTCGACATCCGCGGCGATCAGTTGCTGGTGCCGGATTTGGAGAAGACAGTCACCATCCTCGATTCGGCGGACAAAGTGGTTGCGCAATTGTGCGACGGCGCGACGGTCACCGATTTGCCGGGTCGTGGCCGCAAACGTTCCGAATGGATCCCGGGCAAGTTCGTGCATCCGCACGCGGCTATTTTCCTGAAGAGCGGCGACATTCTGGTGGCGGAATGGCTGCCAATCGGCCGCATGACGTTGCTGCGCAAGGTCTGACCGCCGCTTAGGTCGAACAAAGCGCCCGGCCTGTATGCCGGGCGCTTTTTTGTTTTTGGCAGGCTTTGGGTATCGCCGCCGTCCCGGTACTGGCGAGTGGTGCAACCGTCCGGAAAATTCGGTATAACGCCGAACAGCCACGCGGAGAGGTCGCATAGTGGTCTAGTGCGTCCGCCTCGAAAGCGGATGTTGTGCAAGCAACCGTGGGTTCGAATCCCACCCTCTCCGTTTCCCGTTTTCTTGACCGCCCTGTTCCGACCGGTATGCCGTCGGAAGCAGGGCGTTGCTTTGTCCCTGCAAGCAATGCTGCCGGTCCGCCTGGATTCCCTGCGCCTGCGAAACGGTTCCCTGGACCGGGATTGAAAACAAACCGCCTGCCAAGGATGCTTGGCAGGCGGTTTTGGGTTGGTGAGCGAAGGAGTGGCACCGGGGTCGCCCCGGAAAATCCACCCCTCTTCCGGCAACGCAGGGTCAGGGTGCGCGGGGTCCGCGGTTCCGCGTTACCGTCCCTTCCCGGTTTTTGCCCAGCCTTGGCGCGTCACAATCGGGACATAGCCGATTTCAAGGCCCTTCGGAGGGGTCACCAAAACCGCGGGATCGAGGTCGGCCAGTCGGCCCGTGCGCGGGGAAGGCAGGTATTCCCGATCCTTTTTCCATTCCCGGTGGATCCGTTCGACACGCCGCTGCATCGCGTCCCGCTCCGCGGCGGTCAGGTCTGCGTTAAGGAGGGCCGGTTGGTCGGCAAAACGGTACCAGTAGAAGGTGACCTCGCTGCCATCGCCGAGGGTGCGTGTGAACGGCCCTGCGGCGGGACCCGGCCGTTTCCAAGACGACTCGGGGGTCTCCGGGGTGACATACGGTTCGGACGTTCGCTCGGGAACGGGAAACCGGGCGTCCTTGAGTCCAGTCTCCGCGGGAACGTCCCCGGCGTCGATCGCCACCCAGCGCGGCTTGCCCTTGGGGCCTGGTTCGAGTCGGTAGTACTCGGGCAGGGTGAGCAGACCGCGGGTCACCGGCTGCGAACCGAGCTTTTGCGCATTCCATCGGAAGCCGTAGGTGTGGGGATCGAGAACGGCCGGGGTTGCGATGGAGGCCATGTCGACATCGGGGGAGTCCGCGTGTTTCACGCCGGGCAGCTGAATTTTCCAGGTGGCGTACCCGCCTGGCTTGAACGGATGGACAGCGGAGTTTCCAGACGCAATGCCCTTGGGTGCGGGACCGGCGCCGCGCAGCCACGTGTCCGCCGGATCCCACATCGCGTCCCGCGAATAGGCGGTGATCTGGTGGATCAGGGGGGCATCGGTTCGGTTGCCACCCGGGAAATGCGTGGGGGCGATGCGCGCATGGAACACCCCGGTGTTGTCCTTGGCGACCAGCGCGGGGATGTGCTGGGTTTCCATCTGGACGGCCTTGTTGGGTTCGGACGGACGGGTGTCGAGGAACATTCCGGCGACTTCGGCGTTGGTGGTGGACGCCTTGGACCAGAAGAACGGCGTGAAGAACGCCACCGGGCCTTTGAAGTTGCGGGTGTTCAGGAACAGGGTCCAGCACTGGTTTCCGGTGGGGACATTCTTGCCGGCGGTAATGGTCTTCGGATCGGTGAGGGGCAGCGGCAGGTAGCCGTATCCGAAGAGCTCGCCGCGTGTCCCTTGGCGCAGGTTGAGGCCATCCGGCGGCCACAGGACCCACGGGCTGAGCTGGGCGACCCCGTAGAGTCCGGTGGGATTGTTCCAATTGCGTCCCTTGCCGGCACCCGGACCGTTCGCCCATTCGCTGAAGTTGAGCGCCACCCCGCCCATGATGAACTTCGGGGTTTCGGTGGCGAAGCGGGTGTCGCGCCACCAACCGAGCCCGCCCTCGATGTCGGTGTAGTGGTCCTTGGGACGTTTGCCGTCGAATTGGGGGAACATCCAAGTCCCGAACAGGCCGCTTTGGAATTGTTGTCCGGGGTAGGTCTCGAGCAGCGGCCAGGCGGCGACATGCATCGAGAAACCGCCGTTGAATTCCGCACCCACCTTGTCGTGCGGGACGATGAGGTAGCCCGCCATTTCGGTGGCCTGCGGCTTGGTGGCCTTCGATTCCGGGGATTGGGAGAAGGCCGACGGGGCGCCCGCGATGGCGAGTGCGGCGATGCCGACGGCGCGGACCAGGGAAAGAGTTGGCATGGGGGAGGGGTTCCTTGTCGACGGTTTTGCGGAAGCAGGGGCGGCGCTCCGGCGCAGGGAGGCGGGCCGAGTTTTGGGGTGCCTCTTACGAACGGAGGCGTGTTTCGCAGGAAACAGGGGGCTCATTGTTTCCGGGAGCCTCGGGTTCGGGCGAGGGTTGCGGCTGCCAATGTTTCGCCGAGCGCAACCACTCCCGCGGTGTCCAGCACCAGCGCCTCGCGTTGCTTGGGAAGATCGAACGCCTTGACATGGACGAGATTCGGATCGGCGGCTGTCAGGGTCGCGATTTGTGCGACGGGATCGATGGAATCGAGGCCGCGTCCCGACGCCGGGGGCTGCTGGCTGACAAACCAGGTCAGGTCGGGCAGCCCGAGATCGAGGCGGCTGGCGGCGATGATGGACGACAACCAGGCCGCGCAGTTGCGTCGGTAGGGTCCGAACGCCATGTCGTTTTCGCCGACATGGTGGAAGATTCCGGCGATTTCCACCGTGTGGCCGCGGGCGTGCAAATCCTCGACACAGTGGCGGATGAATGCCATGAACGGTCCGTAGAGATCGCGGTGCGGGGTGGAGGTTCCCTGCGGGGTCCAGTCGTTGGTTTGGGAACCGCCGTGGGTGAACTTGGCGATGGCGATGTTGCCGCGGAACGATTCGGCGAGGGTTTGGGCGAAGGACAGTTCGGGGCCGAAGGTGCCGTGGCAGCCGGCCGGTCCGAGGGGTTCCCAGCCGGCTGCGGTCCTGACCCCTCCGCCGAGCGAATACCGGAACGCGATGCGCGGGTTGCCGGAGGCCAGTGCCGCACCGCGTGGCAGGGCGCGCAGTTCGGACGCGAACGCGCGTTCCCCTTCCATGTTGCGGTGTCCGGAGAGCACAAACAGGCGGACCGTGCTGCGGCGCGGGTAGGGCCAGGTCTTGAGCGGCCGCGGTGTCGCGGTTGATTTTCCGATGGCGCGCAGGTACGAGTCGGCGTGGTTGGCGCCGTGTTCGAGCTGCCCGAGGGTGCCGTAATGGTAGTGGAGCCCGGCATCGCCGCCAATCTCCACCGCGTTGTGGGATGTCGGCACGTAGTCGACGCGCGGGTCGGTGTCGGCGACCGCGATCTGGCCGGCTCGGATTGCGGCCATGTTGTCGCGGTTGTCCATGCCCCAGACGGTGTTGGTGCAGAGTTCGCCGATCTGAAAACGCAGGTCCGGGGTGTTCAGGTCGGCGCGCCATCGTTCGATGAAACGGCGCAGGTTGGCGCCGTACCGGGCCCGGAATCCCGCGTCGAACATATCGTTCTCGCCTTGGTGCCAGCAGAATGCCTCGAGGCGCCAGCGGATTTTGCGGCGGTCGAGGTCGGCGAGGGACGATTTCACCAGATCGAGCGCGAGGGGGTAGAGGCGGAATCCGGTCGGGTTGTCCGGGTTCCAGTCGCCCCCGAGGGTGGTGCCACCGGCGGCGCACTTGATGATCGCGATCTTTGCGCCGGTTTCGCGGACCACCTGTCGGGCAAAGCTGAGCTCGGGGCCGACCACCGTGTCGATGGGGGCCAGAGGAACCCAACCGTTGGAGGTTCGCTTCGTCTCGCGCCCGAGGTTGTAGGAAAAGAGGACATCGGGTTGCGGGCGGTCGAGTCCGGCGAACGGGGGGAAGCGGGCGATATCGGCGACACGGGAGTCGGAGCCGACCATGTTGGATTGTCCGGCGAAGATAAAGACCCGCAGCGGGTTAGCCTTGGTCGGGGGTTTGCCTGCGGGCGGTTGCGGTGCGGCGGGTCGGGTCGGGCGGTAGGGATTGGTTTTCATGGGGGTGGGGTGCCGGGACATGGGATCGCGGGGCAAAGGGACGGTGGCGTTCGGCATTGTGCGTCAGCCGGATTGGACCCTCGTGCTGGCGCGGCGGAAACGGTTTCGGTAGGTTCTCTCCCGGGCATCGGGATCCCTCGGGTGCCATTTTCTGCAGGGATGACAGTTTGGGATGTTCGGGATGACGTACTATGGCTCGTTTACAGTGGGTCCGTTTAGTTTCCACGGATTCCACGGGAGGTTTTCATGAACGTTGGTTACGTTGTGTTGTATGTCGACGACGCGGCGGCGTGCCGTCGTTTTTGGGTGGAGCAGGTGGGCATGGTGGTGAAGCGGAGCACTCCCGCGGGTGCGTTCGATGTCGTGCAGGTGGGGTTTGCCGATCAGGCATTCGCGCTCGAGCTGGTGCCCCGTGCGTTGATGGCGGACAATCCGGACGGTCTCGACATGGCGACTCCGTCGATGTGTTTCCATGTCGACGATTTGGCGGGTGCGCGGGAGCGTTTGGTGGGGGCCGGGGTGGAGGCCACCGAGATCAACGACCACTGCGGGACGCTCAGTTTTGCGTTTTCGGATCCGGAGGAGCGTTGGTTCGCGGTGACCGCGCGGCCCTGAGGGGATGCGGGCACGGGGCCTCGACGGAGGCGTTTTGAGCCGATTGGCGTCGGGTTTTTCGGGATGCAGATCCGTGGGGAGGTGCCGTTTCGGTTTTCAGGGCCGAATGCGCGCGTGAGTGGTTTTTGTTCAGGCCTCCATCGGGAGTGTTCCCCGCGTAAAATGCCGTCACCCACCCTTTTTCCAAACGGAGATTTGCCATGAACCCGTCGAACCGATTGCAGCACGGCATCGCCGCCCATCGTCCCGGGCGCTTCGCCGGATGGCCCGCCAACAACGGCATTTGGATGTGGCGGGGCAACGAGATCTTGGTGGGGTTCTCGGACGGAGTTTATGTCGAGCAGTCCGGTCACAACATCGAGGGCAAATCCGACAACACGCCCACTGTCCGCAGCCTGCTGGCGCGCAGCCGCGACTCCGGCAAGACGTGGACTGTCGAGGAACCGTCCGGATTCGTGACCTTCGGTGCCGTGGGGCAGCCGCTCGACAAGCCGATCCGCTTCGACCATCCGGACCTTGCCGTGCGGGTGGTCGGCATCGGCTACCACGGGGTGCGCACCCCCGCCGGTGCCTTTTATGTGTCGACCGACCGCGGCAAGCAGTGGAGCGGACCGTTCGCGTTCGGCGGGCTGATGGACGATCCGGCGCTCAAGAACATGGACTGCACCGGGCGTACCGGCTACGTGGTCACCGGGCGCGACTCCTGCCTGTTCTTCCTTTCCGCGCGTCCCAACAAGGTGGAGCGCGGCGCGGTCGGCGGCGACAAGACATTCTGCGCCGAGACCACCGACGGTGGGCTGACATTCCGGTTTGTGTCGTGGATTGTGCCGCTCACCGACGCGTACCGCGCGGTGATGCCCAGTGTGGTGCGGCGCCGGGACGGCAGTCTGGTGGCGGTGCTGCGGCGTCGGATCATCGGCGACAACGTCACCCCCTGCTGGGTGGACTGCTACGGGTCGTCCGACAACGCCCGAACGTGGCGATTTTTGGGGCGGGTGGCGGAAACCGGCAAGGAGAACGGCAATCCTCCGGCGCTGGCGTTGTTGCGCGACGGCCGGCTCTGTTGTGTCTACGGCGACCGTACCCAGGCCAAGTTCTTCGGCCGGACCAGCAGCGACGGTGGATCGACTTGGGGCGACCCGTTCACCATCCGTGACGATTTCCAAGCGGATTCATTCGGCGACAACGATCTGGGTTATCCGCGGTTGGTGCAGGCCGGAGACGGGGCGTTGGTTGCCACCTACTATTGGTCGACGAAAACGACCCCGCAGCAGCACATCGCGTTCTCACGCTGGGAGCCCGGGTCGGCCTGACGATCGGGAGGGGTGGCTGCGTTCGCCCTTTTGTACGGCGGGAGGACGTCAACGCGATGCGGAGTCGTCGGTCGTCGAGCTGGACTGTGCATCCATGCGCGTCCGCACAACGGATCTCGATTCTGCTTACCTGAGAAACGCGCGCAGCTCGACCTTGCGGTTGCACGCGCGCGACCCCTCGGTGGCGAGGCGCTGGGCCGTGGCGTCGTCGGGAGCATTGATCAGCCAGAAGCCGCTGTAATGCTCCGGTCCCGGCTGCAGCGAACCGGAGGTGACGATTCCCGCGCCGGCGCGGTTGTCGATGCGCAATGCCTTTTCCGGCTCGGAGATCCCCGCCGCGAAAATCCAATATCCGTCCGCCTCCAGTCGGTCGTTGAACGCGTCGATGGCCGCCATTTCGTCGCCGCCGGCGGTGTTGTCGGGGGAATCAATCACGAAAATGACGTAGCGCATGGAGTTTCTCTCTAAAGTGGGGATTCGTGCCGAAGAGGGCGCAGGTCCGGCGTAGGGGGGTGTTTCGGTTCCTGCGTCGCGGTCGGTGCGGTCCCACGATAACGCAAAAAAGAGGCGGCGGCCCCGGGTGGGACCATCGCCTGTTGGATTTTCGTGCTGCAAATGAAACAGAAACCCGATCCGGCCGACCGTTGGCCACAGGGCCTCCGGCCGGCCGGACTTGATCACCATCAACCGGGATAGTTGAGCACAAATCCGCGGTTGTTGTTCGCCCGGTCCAGAGCGTCCTTGAGCGCCTGGGCCCGCGCACGCATGGGATGTCCCGACAAAATGATCGGGTATTGACCGAGCAGTTGGTTCGCTTCCTGCAGGATGGCGCCCACAGTCGCGTAGCCGAGGGTGCCGCCGGAGACGGTGCCCGGCGCCCAGATCACCGCGTTCGGATCCACGCCCCCCACCACCGACCCGTTGGAAAGGCGGACCGGGGCGAGGCGGACATTGAGTGCCATCGCGGCCATCTGCGCCGACAACATGTTGGACATGTTGGTGGCGTTGGCGCTGAGCAGCCAGTTGGTGAACTGAGTCAGCGTCGTCGGGTCGAATGCGCTGCCGTTGGCGTTCACCAGATTCAGCGAACGCAGGTACTCGAGATTCGACGCCAAGGGATACTTGCCGTAGGCGAGCACCCATTGGCCGTTGCGGTTGGACCAGAACCCGAGGGTCAGGCCGCCGCCCGCACCGAGCTTGATGTTGAGGAAATCCAGCCCGTGCACGCTGCCGTCGGGATCGATCGGCCATTGCAGCGAACCGATGGTTCCGCTCCAGCTTCCGCTCGGATAGAGCTGAACCCAGCCGGACGGCGGGTTTTCAGAAACCACGAAGTCCGAGCCTTCCCGGTACCGCCCGCCCGACACCCAGGTGCCATCGGCCGATGTCGTGGTGGTTTCCTGCGCGAACGGCTGACCGTTCCAGGAAATGGTGACCACGATCGGGATGCCGCCGAGTCCGGATGTCAACGTGTCCGGGGCGCTGATCACACCGTTCTTGTCGACATCGTAGTACTTGCGGCCCTGAAGCGCGATCAAGCGGATATTGCCAAAGCGGATCAATTGCTCCTTTCCGACCGTACCGTTGTAGCCCGCGTTCATGGGCGGCTCGGTCTGTTCCCAGTCGTTGACCCCGGTGAGGTCCTCGACAATGACATATTGCGACCCTTCGCGCACTGCCGGGAACGTGAACATTCCGGAGTCGTCCGAGCGGGCCTTGGACATGCTCACCAGACCGTCGCCGCGGGTGAATGTCGCGCGGAAGAGGAAGCCGGCGAGTGCCGGTTCATCGTCGTCGTTTCGGTCGTGGTATTTCTCGCCGCTCACCGCGATCAGTCGGGCGTTGCCGAAGCGGAGCAATGCTTCCGTTCCGACCACTCCCTTGAAACCGGTCCCGCCGGCGGGTTCGGTCTGTTCCCAACCGGGGACCCCGGTCAAGTCCTCGACAATCACAAACTGGTATCCTTCCCGGACCGGCGGGAACTTCCAGGCTCCCGTATCGTCCGACGTCGTTTCGTAAACGGTGACTGTGCCGTCGTGGCTGGTGAACGTTCCGCGGAAGACGAAGCCCGGGAGGCCGGGTTCGCCGGTGTCGCGTTTCCCGTTGCCGTTTTGGTCGTGGTATTTCTCCCCGGCCATCGCGATCAGGCGGGCGTTGCCGAAGCGCACCAGCTGCGGCTTGCCGACCGTGCCTTCGTAGCCGCCGTTGCCGGCGGGTTCGGTCTGTTCCCAGTCGGTCTTGTCGGTGAGATCCTCCACAATCGTGTAGGTTGTTCCTTCGCGGACTGCCGGGAAGAGGAACTGCCCGTTGTCGTCGGAAACGGTTGCATGGACAACCACCAGTCCATCGGGCCGGGTGAAAGTCCCGCGCATTTGGAAACCGCCGATTCCCGGTTCGTCGAGGTCACGTTTCCCGTTGCCGTTCTTGTCGTGGTATTTCTCGCCAGCCACCGGCACCAGGCGTGCGTTTCCGAAGCGGATCAGCCGTTCGACGCCGACCGTTCCGACATAGCCCCCGCCGGCGGGCGGTTCGGTTTGTTCCCAGTCGGTCTTGCCTTCGAGGTTTTCGTCGATGACATATTGGCTCCCCTCGAGCATCGGGGGGAATTTCCAGATTCCTTCCTCGTCGGAGCGGGCTTCGGCCTCGACCACGGTTCCGTCGGGGCGGGTGAAGACACCGCGGAACAGGAAGCCTTCGAGGCCCGGTTCGTTGTCGTCACGGAACCCGTTGCCATTCTTGTCGTGGTATTTCTCTCCGCTCACCGGGATCAAGCGGGCGTTTCCGAAGCGGATCAGGCGTTCTGGTCCGACGATGCCGGCGTAACTACCCCCGCGGGGCGGTTCGGTTTGTTCCCAATCGGTCTTTCCCTCCAGTCTTTCGGAGATTTCGTAACGTGAGCCTTCGCGGATTGGCGGGAACGACCATTTGCCGTCTTCATCGGAGCGGGCCTCGAGTTCGACGACCACACCGTCCCCGCGGATGAAGGTTCCGTGGAAGAGGAAGTCGGGCAGTCCCGGTTCGTTGTCGTCCTGGACTCCGTTGGCGTTGCGGTCGTGGTATTTCTCGCCCTGCATGCGGATCGATCGTGCGTTCCCGAAACGGTGCTCCTTGCCGTCGCCGACGGTACCGGTGGACGGTTTGTTGTCGCTGGGTTCGGTTTGTTCCCACCCTTCGCGTTGAGTCTCGGTAACAACCACCGTCGAGCCGTCGAGGTATTCGCCCGTGGTGGTCCAGTTGCCGTCCGGTCCGGAGAGAACGGTCTCCTCGTTGCCATTCACCTGGACGGTGAACTCCCAACCGGCGAGTCCGGGCTCCCCGGCCTCGCGGCTGCCGTTGCCGTTCAGGTCGTGGTACTTGGATCCGGAAACCCGCAGGTAGCGTGCGTTCCCGAAGTCCAGGTCCATGCGTTCGATGTCGACGGTTCCCGACCAGCCTTGGCCGTTGATCGGAAACGTCTGGCGCCAG
>CAZYBA010000051.1:11426-12763 GCA_964646105.1 uncultured Armatimonadia bacterium | reverse complement strand
CATCCGGATCGGAAAAGACGAGAAACGGTACGCGCGTACCGAGGCCGAACGCGACCAGATCCTCAAGGAAATTCGCAAGAAGGACGTTCATATCACCCGATTCAAAGGTCTGGGCGAGATGAACCCCGAGGACCTGGCCGACACCACCATGAACCCCGAAAAACGGACCCTGGCCCAAGTCTCGGTTCTGGAAGCCGCCGAGGCCGACCAAATGTTCACGGTGCTCCTCGGCGACAAGGTGGAACCCCGGCGCGCGTTCATTGAAAAGTACGCCAAGGAAGTCAAGGACATCGACACGTTCTGAGCAACAGTCGCCATGGACCATCTCCCATGGGTGGCCGGAATCGCAACCCTCGGCCTTTTGGCGAACACCGGTTGCCGACGATCGCGCCCCGAGCAACACACGCGACGCGCCATACGTTCCGACCTGACGTTTGTCGATGACCCGGCGTCACGCATCCAATTGCTGGACCTGCGTGTTGCCGGATCCCTTCGGGCTCGTGTGGTTGCGCGCAATGTGACCCGGATCGGCGCGAATCACATCGGCGATGCTCTCACCGTCGCAGAATGGGTCGAGGAAACAGGTGCCGTCGCCGGAATCAACGGGGGTTTCTTCGGGGATACCGTCGATGCAGCCGGAAGACGACGACAGATTGTTCAATTGGCCGTTGTCGACGGCGAGGTGGTGGCGCCAGGCGGAGCCGTTGAAGCTCGCCTCGACTCGGGACGTAGGGAGCGCTACCTGCGCTCCGCGGTTGGCTTTACCCGCGATGGCTCCCCGCGCATCGAGTGGTCCGCGGGAACGCACCGGCTGGGACCACGCCGCGCGGATCGCCCGGTCTATCCCTACCGGGTGCGCCCTTGGGATATCGATTCGGCCGTGGCCTGCGGCCCCCGACTATTCCATCGGGGTATCGAATCCATCGCGGATGTCGAGGAACGCCTTCGTCATGTCGAAACCGCCCAACGGACATTTGTGGCCTACGACGCGGTGCAAGGTCGGCCGAGTCGTTTGGTCCTGGGATGCGGTGACTCGTTACGCTACCAAGACATCGCAAATTACCTGAATAGGTATTTTCACGATGTCCACCGCTCACAAGTCGCGGAAGCCATGTGTCTGGATGGTGGAGCCAGTTCGCAGTTGGTTTACCGAACTCCCTCCGGCATCATGGACGCTCGCCCGACCGGTGTTTTTGTTCCAACCGCGATCCTGCTGTTCGATCGATAGTCGAGTGCGTATCGCGGAAACCACGGGGCTTCGAAACCGCACCACGCACCGCGAAAACAAAACGGGCGGTCCGTGGCATTTTAGCCGCGGCCCGCCCAAGGCAATGGAA
>CAZYBA010000051.1:8169-11326 GCA_964646105.1 uncultured Armatimonadia bacterium | reverse complement strand
AGAGGATTGTGTCGGTCTCGCCACCGACATTCCCCTATCCTGCAAGTTCCGTGCCACCCGGGAGCAACCCGCAACCTAACCCGCACAATTGCGAGGTCCGTCCCAAACCGTACCGGGATTCCCGTTGAACCGAAGTTGCCAGTCGGCTGCGTACGGCAAAATCGCCCGGGGGATCGAACCTGCGCGACCGCGCAGCCAAGGTTTCGCGGGATCCAATTGCCGCTCGAAAACAAAACGGGCGGTCCGTGGCAATCCAGCCGCGGCCCGCCCAAGGTAATGGAAAGAGGATTGTGTCGGTCTCGCCACCGACATTCCCCTATCCTGCAAGTTCCGTGCCGACCAGGAGCAACCCGCAACCGAACCCGCACGATTGCGAGGTGGTCAATCGCCATCGCGTCACCGAGGCGGTTCGGTAGACGGTCGGCCGGCAGTTTTTCCCGCGAACCTTGCCAATTCCTGATTCACCAAGTTGCACAAAGTGGGAATGGAGATTGGTGTTCGTTCCGGTGTGAATTCGGCCGACCACAGCGCCGTGTTTCTTGCAAAGAAAAGGCGCCCTGTGCAGGGCACAGGGCGCCTTGGAATCGATGAAGTCGAATTACTTGACTTCGACCGACGCCCCTTCGGCCTCGAGTTGGGCCTTGATCTTGTCGGCGTCGTCCTTGGAGACACCTTCCTTGATGGTCTTGGGTGCGCCATCGACCAGTTCCTTGGCTTCCTTGAGGCCAAGACCGGTGAGTTCGCGGACCACCTTGATGACATTGATCTTCTTGTCGCCGGAGGCGGTGAGGACAACGTCGAAGGCGGACTTCTCTTCCGCAACCGGGGCGGCGGCGGCGGCCGGAGCGGCGGCGGCAACCGGTGCAGCGGCGCTCACGCCAAACTTGTCCTGAAGCGCCTTGACCAGTTCGGCCAATTCGAGGACGGTCATCTTTTCGATAGCTTCAATGAGTTCTTCGGAGGTCATGGGATGTTCCTTTCGGTCAGCGGGCTCCTGTGTTTGTCAGGAGGTTCCGCAACTATTCATGCAGCGGCTTTTTTGTCTTCGATCGCCTTGAGGGTAAAGACGAAATTCGACAAGACCGCGTGGAGGGTGCCGACAAAGCCGGATATCGGGCTGTTGAAGGCGCCCAGCATCTGCGAGATGAGGACTTCGCGCGGCGGGACCTTTGCCAAGGCATCCACCTGGGCCGCATCGTAATACTTGCCACCTACCACACCGCCCTTGATTTTGAGCGGCGAATTCCGGTTGGCGGCGATGTAGTCGGACATCGCCTTCGCGACTGCCACCGGATCCTTGGATGCGATGACTGCAGCGGTCGTCCCGTTCAGAGCCGCGTCCAGACGATCGTCGGCGGGAAGGATCCCGTCGGCGGCGCGCCGGAAGAGCGTATTCTTGACAACGGAAAAATCGCCATCGCCTGCATCACGCAGGCGCTGCCGGATTTCCGCCATCTGGGGGACGGTAAGGCCAATGTACTCGGTCAGGATGACGGCCTGGCTGTCGCGCAGAAGATCCGCGGTTTGCGTGAGCACTTCCCCCTTGAGGGCGGCGGGCTTCTTCTTGATTTGGCGGGATACGCCAGATTTTTTTGCCATGGTTGTTTACCTCTCGTTACCGAGACGAGAAACAAAAAACCCCCGATCCAAAGGCAGGACCGAGGGCGCGAACAGAAATTGACTGTTGCGCTTTCTCCTCGGCAGGTGGATTGCGAAAATCCATTAAACGCGTGAGCGTGCCGGCTGTCTTCGGGGAAGCGTTGTTTCCGGGAGACATATTACGGCACCCCGAGGCCAACGTCAACCCCGAAAAAACGATGGCAACGCGTCCAGGGTTTCCAGCACATGGTCCGGACGTTGCTCGTCGGGAACGCGGCCCGCTTCGTCGGCGGTCGTGACCCCGGTGAGAACCAGCACCGAGGGAACTCCCGATCGGCGCGCGCAAAGGATGTCGGTATCCGGCCGGTCCCCCACCATCAGTGCCTGGTCCGGGGTGAAGCCTGCCGATTCGAGAAGCAGTTCCATCCCGAGCGGTTCCGGCTTGCCGATGGTTTCGGGCTCGGTTTCCGCGGCCGCGGCGATTGCGGCGACGATGCTTCCACCGCCGGGGATCACCCCGTGTTCGGTCGGGTACTGCGTATCGCGGTTGGTTGCAATGAACCGGGCGCCCCGCAAAATGCATTGCTGGGCCCGCAGCAATGTCTGGTAGGAAAAATCGCGGTCCAGTCCTGCGACCACGAAATCGCAGGCCGGATCCACCGATTCCGGATCGCGTACCGAACGAACCGCAATACCCACCGCACCGAGTTCGACGTGGATTCCGGGCCCGCCCACCGCGAAAACCTGACGTCCTGCCGCATTGCAACGACGCGATAGGAACTGGGCGGTCGCCGACGCCGAAGTAACGACGTCGTCGACGACGCAGGGCATGCCCATCCGGGTCAGTTTCTCGACATAAACCGAGCGCGCCTGGCTCGAGTTGTTGGTGAGAAACCGCACCGCGATTCCATTGGCGCGCAGCCAGCCGATACAGCGTGGCGCCGCTTCGATGACGGTGTCCCCGCGGAACAGAACACCGTCCAGATCAAAAACGACCAAGCGGGGAATAGTCACGTCGAAAGGTATCACGGGCGATCGGCGTCGGGCAAAGGATGGCAACCCCCGGTATACTTCAGGATGTGCCCGGGAGTATGTTGGTGTGTTGAGCACCATTCGCCAACGCCTTTCGGCGGTTCCCGCACTCGAGCAGTTTGTCAAGTTCTGCCTGGTCGGTGCGACTTCGTTCACCATCGACATTGTCCTGCTGAACGCAATCTACTTTGGCCTGCACCAGCCGCTGGTGGTGGCAAAGACGGCGTCGTTTCTCGCCGCGGTCACCAACGGCTTTATCTGGAACAGCCGGTGGACATTCGCGCGCGGAGACCGGATGGCATCGCGCTATCCGGTTTTTGTTGCCACCAATCTCGTCGGCTTGGTGTTGAACCTTGCCATTATGACTGTCGCCATCATCGGCGCGGCGCGCTACGGTCTCGGACCGGCCCAGCGCCCTCCCGCCGAAATAGCCCGTTTGATCGTGACCGGCGCGGGGCGTCGTGTATTCGACCCGCTGACGGTCAACTCCGCCACCGTGGTTTCCACAGTCGTGGTTACCGCGTGG
>CAZYBA010000051.1:333-8159 GCA_964646105.1 uncultured Armatimonadia bacterium | reverse complement strand
AGTGCATCACTTTTAGAAAGTAACCCCCGCGCGCCAGAGCCGTCGCACGGGCCGGGGAAAACCAATGTCGAAGGAAATCATTGTCAACGGGGGAACTCAGGAAACCCGTATCGCCGTCCGCGAGGACGGTCAATTGGTCGAGCTGCATATTGAACGCGAGGAGCGTGTCGTAGGCAGCATTTACAAAGGGCGTGTCGACAACGTCGTGGCGGGTCAGGACGCCGCGTTCGTGGACATCGGACTCGAGCGCAACGCCTATCTGGCCGCCGGGGACATCGTTCCCGCCGGTGCCGACGACACCGACGACGACGAACCGAGCCACGACCGTCGTGGTCGCCGGCCCCGGACATTCGCCCCCATCCGGGACCTGGTCCGGCGCAATCAAGAGATCCTCGTGCAAGTGGTCAAGGGCCCACGGGGAACAAAAGGCTCCCGGGTCTCGACGCGAATCTCCCTTCCCGGGCGCTATCTGGTCTTCATGCCGGACGAAAGCAGCACCGGGGTATCGCGCAAGATAGACGATCCCCGCGAGCGCGATCGCCTGAAGCGGATTCTCGAATCCATCCGCAATCCCGGCTACGGCCTGATTGTACGTACGGAAGCTGAGGGCAAGACCGAGCGCGAGTTGCGTCAGGACCTGGAATACCTTGAGCGCACATGGTCCGACATACGCCGCAAGGCCGAGACCACCCCTGCCCCGAACCTGGTCTATCAAGACCTCACCCTCCTCTTCCGTATCCTGCGTGATGCCTTCGGCTCCGACGTCGACCGTCTCATCCTCGATTCGCCCGACGATTTCCGCAAGGCCCACGAGTTGCTGGACTTTTTCGGCCCGGCCCTCAAGGACCGTGTTGTCCTCTACGACGGCGAACGCGAGATTTTCGACCATTTCGCGATCGAATCCGACATAGACCGACAGCTCCAACGCCGGGTTCCGCTGCCCTCCGGTGGCTACCTGATCATCGATCAAGCCGAGGCCCTGACCGCCATCGATGTGAACTCAGGTAAGTTCGGCGGCCGTACCGAAGGCCTGTCGGACACCATTGTCCAGACGAATCTCGAGGCGGTTCAAGAGATCGCCCGTCAGTTGCGTCTGCGCGACATGGGCGGAATCCTGGTCCTCGACCTGATCGACATGAACGCCGCGACGGATCGGCGCAAGGTTGAAGTCGCGCTCGAATCCGCCCTCAAAACGGACAAGAACCGCTGCAAGATAAGCCATATCTCCCCGCTCGGCCTGATCGAGATGACCAGAAAACGCACCGGGGAAACTGTCAATGAACAGATTGACGAACCCTGCCCGTACTGCGATGGAAAAGGACGGGTTGCGTCTGCGGAATCCATGGCCTTCCGGATACAGCGCGAACTGCGGCGACTTGCGCGCCAGCAAAAAGCCGAAGGTTTCGTCGTTCAGTGCCACCCGTTTGTTGCCGCCCATTTCATCGGTGAGGACGGCGAGGAGGTGGAAGCCCTCGAACACAGCCTTGGCCGCGGCATTTATGTCCGAGCCGTGTTCGGCACCCATCAGGAACGATTCGACATCGCCGGGGGACGTCTCGACGAACTCGACCGCCGGTTTGTCAGTTTGCGCCGCGGACAGATTGTCGAGGGACGCGTCGCCATGGTCGCGGAATCGCCCGCCGGGCAGGCTGTCATGGTCACCGACGACGGTTCGCTGGTCGTCATTCCCCAGGGCAACCGCCAACTCCGCCAATCGGTCCGTGCACGCATCGTCACCGTAGGACGTTCCTGCGCGCATGGGGAGCCGGTCGGCAAGGGTGAAACGGGAATGCGCCAAGCTGCCGAACCTGTCGAGAGTCCCCAACAAGGGGAACGTTCCGGCGACGGCGGAGGTCGGAGGCGACGACGACGCGGGGGTCGCGAATCCAGCAACGCTTGAGCTTCGATTCCCGAAACCATCGGCGAACCTGAGTTCCCCAAGCCTGCTCGTGATCTTTTGCGTCACCCCGTCAATCTGCGCAGGAGCGACCGACCCTCAGGTCGAAAAGCGACGGCGCCTACTCCTGATTCTGAAAGGAAAACCCCATGAACACAGAAATCAGCGTCATTTCCGATAACTCCGGAGCTGCCGAAGCCAAGCCCTTGCGGGTCGGCTTTATCGGATGCGGTGGCATCGCCCAGACGCACATCAACTACCTGAAAAAGATTCCCGGTGTCTCCATCGTGGCCGGGGCCGACATCCGGCCCGTGGCGCTCGACCATATGCACAGCGCCCACGGAGTTGCCACCGACCACCTCTTCGAGGATTACCGCACCATGCTCAAGACCGTCGGCGCCGATATCGACGCCATATCGGTCTGCACCCCGAACGGAATCCACGCCGAGGCCGCGATCGCAGCGGCCAATGCAGGCAAGGACATCCTCTGCGAAAAGCCGATCGCGATGAATCCGGCCGAGGCGCAGAAGATGGCCGAGGCGGTCCATCGCAACGGTGTCAAGTTCGTGATGGGCTTCCAACACCGCTACGAGCCCCGGTCCAAGTACGTCCGCGACCTGATCGAAAGCGGCGCTCTCGGCAAAATCCTGTATGTTCGCGCCCAGGCACTCCGGCGACGCGGCATCCCGAACTGGGGTGTTTTCGGACGCAAGGAACTGCAGGGAGGCGGCCCGATGATCGACATCGGCGTCCATATCCTCGACACCGCCCACTCCCTCATCGGAACCCCCAAACCTGTCAGCGCCACCGGCAACACATTCACCTGGCACGGCAATCAACCGTCCGATGTGAAGAGCCAATGGCCCAACTGGGATTGGAAAACCTACACCGTTGAAGACCTCGCCGTCGGCATGATCCGCTTCGACAACGGAACCATGCTGACGCTCGAGTCCAGCTTTGTGAGCCACATTCCGGAGGATGTCTTCGACATCCAGATCTTCGGTGAAAAGGGTGGCGTCGTCTGGAGCACCAGCGATACGTTCACCGATTACGAAACCTACATGATCAACGCCAAGCCGGCATTCCTTCCCCAATGGGACATGTGGGAATACAAGATCCGGCACTTTGTCGAAGTGGTTCGGGATGGGCGGACCAACGAATGCCCCGTTGAACACGGAGTCATGGTTCAGAAGATGCTCTCCGGCATCTACGCTTCCGCCGAAGCCGGCCGCGAAATCACGATCGACTGAGACACACGTCCACTCCGCACAGAAAAGGCCTCGGACCACATGGTCCGAGGCCTTTGACTTTGCCTTCGCATTAGCGAGAATCCGAGTCCCCGCCAATCACAGCCCAACGGGTAGACCAGGCGATTGGGTTTCAGTACTCGGACTCCGCGAGATAGGAAGTCAAGTTCGCGGATCAGCGGTTGGGGACAAGTCCTGGATCCTTGGCGTTTCCGAACCCGTGGTAAAGAAATGGGTCGAACGCAAAGGGATCCAATGGAGGTATCGAGCCTTCACCCGGACGATCCACCCGGGGAGCCGGCTGCAGATCTACCGAGCGGGGTTTGGAATCCAGCGCGACATTGCGCTGGACTTGGGATCGGGACGACATCGGACGCACGAACCATACTAACGCAACAAACGTGCCGGTTCCGTTCCCTGTGCGAAAAATACCGCAATTTGACTAGGAATGTAGTTTTGAACCGCGCATCCGGTGGTACTGCGCCCGTCGAGTTTCAATCCTCGTACCACCGTCGTGGCTGGTGGGCTGTGTCGTCGACAACCGGATTGTGACGAAAAATCGTCCGGACGTCCTCCGGCCAACGTCTCCAGGTCGATTCGGGAATACTGGTGCGGGTATCGTCCATCCAAGAACGCTGAAACACGGTGGCGGTCATGCTCCGCTCGATCGATGTTCGATTCGGCATCCCCCGATGCCACAGCCTCAGATCGCGCAACACCAAAGTTCCCGCGGGGCACACCAAACGGATCGACGAAAGGTTGCATGCCCGAGAAGCGAGGTCGCCGGATTCCCAATCCAACGGATCGGTAATCCAATGGGTACCAGGCCACAATTCGGTGCCACCGTTCTCGATCGTGAAGTCGCACAGGCACACGTTCGCGACCACCTGCGCGCAGGGTTGCCCCGCAACGGTACGGTTACCGAAGAGGAACCCGTGATCCCGGTGGACCGGTTGCATTCCGGAGCCTGGAAACGACGTATTGGTGTTGTGGAAAGAGCTTCGGAAACCCGTTCCGAGGACATTTTGCAAAATCGTCCGTGCAATGGGATGCAGGACGAGACGGTCTTCCGCAAGCAACCCGGTCAGCGGCGGAAACCACGCGATATGCCCTACCCCGAACGTCCGGTCTGCGAGGGCGGCCAGTCCTCCCATCTCGCGCAGGTACTCCGACAGTCCCTCGGCACAAGCACGGCACACCGGTTCGATCCAATCCCTGGCGTACGCGTTCTCCATAACCAAAAAGCCGCAGTCGTGGAAAGCGTCCAACGCCTCCAGCAACCTCTTCGGAGAAAGTCGGCCCGAATCACGTTCCTCGTCAGTCAACAGCATGGCGATCAATTCCGTGCTTGCAGGCGATCGACCTGCCCGTCCCATCTAGTTCCGACACCCGACAGCATTGTGAATTTTCCGAAAACCCAATTGATCCCGTATCGGTTCGGGGGGTCGCCGGCCGTCTGTCTGCCAGTCCGAAGGCTCCCGTCACCACAAAAGCGTGTACGCGTCGTCGTGACCTGTCGAAATGGAAGGGTCCGGGACCGATTATGGGGAAATGGGACTCATCCGATTGACCGAGGTAAGAACATGCGATTGGCACTGGTGGGTACGGGCGGACAGGCGGGAGGCGATGTTCCCGAGATTGCGCGGCACCCGGCGGTAAAAGTGGTGGCCGTCTGCGACCCGGATTTGAAAAACCGCAGCCGATTCGGCGAAAACTACGAAGTCCCGGAAACCCAATGGTACGGGGACTACAAGCAACTGTTGGATGGAATGCGGGGCAAGATCGATGCGGTCTTCTGTGCCACCCCGGATCACATGCACGCTCCGGTAGGTCTGGCCGCCTTGGAAAAAGACCTCCATTTGTATATTCAGAAACCGCTTGCCCGCGGAGTCGGTGAATGCCGGGCTTTGGCGAAGGCAGCCGCGCGCAAACCGCGTCTGGCAACCCAGATGGGTATCCAAATCCATGGTGAGGCGGCCTATCGGACCGCGGTAGCTTGGTTGCGGGCAGGTGTGATCGGGCGGGCAGTGGAAGTCCATACGTTCTGCGGAAAGGGATGGGGTGGATTGATCCCTGCAAAGCCCGCCGATCCGATCCCACCCCACCTCGACTGGGAAACCTACTGCGGCGTCGCTCCGACCGTGCCCTACAACGATGGTTACTACCATCCCGGGAACTGGCGCCGGTGGCAGAATTTCGGAACCGGTACCCTCGGGGACATGGGATGCCACATCCTCGATCCCGTTTTCGGCGGCCTCGAGTTCGTCGGTGCCCGTTCCGTTGTGTCGAATCTGGAAGGTCCACCGCGACCCGAGAACCATCCGTACAACGCCCATGTCACGTGGGAAATGGAAGCGACACGCCAAACCAAGGGGCGTATTCGGATGCACTGGTACCACGGCGACACCCGCCCCGATCCTTCGATTCTCCCGGGGAACGAAATCCCCAACACCGGTTCCGTCGTGATCGGCGAATTGGGCCGGATGGTTATCCCGCACTGGGCGATTCCCACGGTTTACGGACCGGACCATCGCAAACGGACCGACCTGCCCGCCGTCGAGAAGAACGAAAACCACTACCACGAGTGGGTGGACGTTGCCGAAGGACGACGTCGTGGTCCGTGTGGCGCGAACATTGCCTACGCCGCAGCGCTCACCGAAACCGTGCTGCTCGGGAATATAGCTTCGTGGCAACGTGGCCGAGTGTTGCGATGGGACCACCGCCGCTGCCGTTTCTTCGGCCCCGGCTCGGACGACGCGAATTCCCGTCGGCTACCCGTCTACCGGTCCGGAACTCGGATCGAGTTCTAATCGCAAGATCCCGAACACACCCGGCTGCCATTCAGCAGCCGGGTTTTTTGTCGCCTCACGGCCAAATCCGCACGGCCTGCGGCCACGCCGAACATCAGGGCTGTCCGGACTGTCCACCGTTCTCGCCATCCCCGTCGAAACCCAGCCCGACAGTCTCCAAATCTGTCGACTCAAGACTCCCGTACCCGTAGACTTCCTGAAAATGAAACGCCAACCGGATCGCAACAGCGAGGGGATCCACGGGCCGTTTCGATTCTTCTGCAAGCGAAGTCACCGGCTTGCCCTGCATGCCGCAGGCGACAATGTTTCGAAATCCCCGATGGACACGGGAATCCACATTCAGAGCAAAGCCGTGGTGGGTGACCCAACGGCTCACCTTGACCCCGACCGCGGCGAGGTACCGATCCCCCACCCAGACACCCGCGTGAAAATCCGATCGGTCGGCAGACGGAACACCGAAATCATGTGCAGTACGGATCAAGACTTCCTCGAGGGAGCGGACGTAACGATGGATATCACGGTTGCCGTCGCCCAAGTGGACAATCGGATACCCGGTCAATTGACCGGGACCGTGGTAGGTGTAGTCCCCCCCCCGGTCGGTCGGGGCCAATTCAATTCCCGAGTCGCGCAGTTGCAACGGATCGGCGAGGCGGTTGCCCGGGTCGGCGAGACGCCCGTGGGTGACCACGGGCGCGTGTTCCAGCATCAACAGGGTGTCGGGAATCGTCCCCGACTGCCGCAGCCGCACCAATGTCCGCTGCCAGTCCAAACCCACGCCGTACGCCACGGATCCTTGGGGAAGCGCGTTTACGACGCACAACCGCCCGGCCGGCCCACAGTCAGGCATTGCGCAATCGAGCACGAACTTCGGCCTGCTTGCGCTCGAGCGAGGCCCTGGCAGCGGTGATGGCATCGTCCAGCGCCGGCAAATCCGAATCGGAGACATTCTCGAGCGAAATGCTGTCGACATTGGCCGGAATCGCCTCGACGATTTGGGCGAGCGCACGCCCGGTCGAGAATGCCTTGTCGTCGGAAAAGCCGAGGAGCGACGGCAACGCCGCCAGATCGGTCGCCAGGATTTCCTCCGTCTTGTCCGGGTTCTGCCGCAGCGCCCGCACCACTTTGCCGGTGTCGTCGGACGACAGCCGTTCGTTACGGATCTTCTCCACCAGATCGGCCTGGACTTCCGGTTGCTCGTTCAACTGACGGAGGAATCGACCGTGCTTTTCCGTGAGATTGCCGTCCGAGGGCCGATTGGGAGAGGAAACAATCTGCTCTCCGATCGCTTCGGGCAATTCGAGCAGATCAAGCAAGTAACCGACAGTCCGCTCGGAAATACCAAGACGTTGGGCGATTTCCCGGTTGGTGGCCTCGAGAGTCTCCTTGAGACGCCGCAGTGCGTTGGCCTTGTCCAGCGGCGTAAGATCCTCGCGTTGGAGATTTTCGATCAATTGTTCTGCGGTGCGGTCGTTCGGTTCTCCAGAGCGGATGATGCAGGGGAGTTCATAGATCCCGGCGATCTGGGACGCCCGCCATCGGCGTTCGCCGGTGACGATGCGATAGGCATCGACACCATCCAATGCAACCACGGTTATCGGATTCAGGACACCGTGTTGTCGGATAGAATCGGCCAGACCCGCCAAACCAGGTTCGTCGACCGCGCGCCGGACCTGGTTGCTGTCTTCAACAATCTTCTCGATCGGAATCATCTGCAGATTCATCATTGGGAACCCTTCCTGAACATACCCGGCCTTGAAATAGGTCTCCGGGGTCAAATAGAAGACGCATTCACCAGCGTGTCACGGAATTGTCGCGCAACAACGGGGAATGCGAACACGCGTTCATAATACTGCCGCCCGGCATCGCCAATCC
>CAZYBA010000051.1:0-278 GCA_964646105.1 uncultured Armatimonadia bacterium | reverse complement strand
GTCGACACACCGTCGAAAAACGGACACAAGTGGATGTCCATCGCCGCGAAGCGGCGCGAAACGTCCGCCGCCGGCAGCGCACCGTCCGCGATCAAGCCCTCCGCACCCACCACCGCCCGGACCGCATCCACTTGCCCCCCGATGTACAGGAAGCGCGCCTTGATCCCGGCGGACCTAACTCGATCGAGCGCAACACGCAGATGCTGCAATGGCTTGGAAACATGCGCGAAACCGAAGAAGCCCAAAACAAGTTCATCGTCTGCGATTCCCAATTCGTC
>CAZYBA010000050.1:9614-12826 GCA_964646105.1 uncultured Armatimonadia bacterium | reverse complement strand
GGCCATGTTCGTCCAAGATGGTCGCGTGGATGTAGACGTCGTCGAACGGTCGTTCGTCCATGAAATACTCGCCGGTCATCACCATGCGGGCAACCCAGAGGTACAGGATTTCCTGGGCGGTCGACAGCAGGGACGTCGGGTACCAGTAACGCAGGCTCTCGGTCTGTTCCGGCCAACCCAACGTCGCGAACGGCCATAGGGCCGAACTGAACCAGGTGTCAAGGACGTCCTCGGATTGGAGAATGTCGGTCGCTCCCAATTGGGCCTCGGCAGACGTGCGATCGCGCGCGCACACCCAATTGTCGGGGTTGCCGGGATCCGCATCGGTCCGACGCCAAAGTGGCAAACGATGCCCCCACCAGAGCCCGCGAGAAATCGGCCAGTCGCGCAGGTTTTCCATCCATCGCAGGTACGTTTCGCGGTAGCGTTCGGGCAGGAACCGAATGTCGCCGTCCTTGGCCGCGGCAATCGCCTTGTCCACCATCGGCGTGCCCGCCATCTTGCAGAACCACTGCTTCGACAACAACGGCTCCACGATGGAGTTGCAGCGGTCGCACCGACCGACCGCCTTCCGATGCGGCTCCGTTTTCAGCAACCACCCCCCGGCCGCGAGATCGTCGAGAACTCGCTTGCGGGCGTCGAATCGATCCATCCCCGCGTAGTCGCCGGCGGCGGAGGTCATGCTGCCGTCGGGGCCGATGACCACAATGGTCTCCAAGCCCGCCCGTGCCCCGCACTCGAAGTCGTTCGGGTCGTGGGCCGGGGTAACCTTGACCGCCCCCGTACCAAATGCGGGGTCCACAAACGAATCGGCGACAATCGGGATGTTTCGACCGGTCAACGGCAATCGCACCATGCGGCCAACCAGACCGGCGTAGCGTACGTCGTCCGGATGCACCGCCACACCGGTGTCGCCGAGCATCGTTTCAGGACGGGTCGTGGCAACTACGATTTCGCCGTCACTGTCTGCCAACGGGTAACGCAGGTGCCAAAGGTGACCGTCTTCCTCGTCCCGGTTCACCTCGATGTCGGAAATAGCGGTCCGGTGCTGCGGGCACCAGTTCACAATCCGCTCACCGAGATAGATGAATCCCTTTGCGTACCAATCCTCGAAGACGGTCAGAATGGCGTTGACATACGACGGGTCCATGGTGAACCGCAGTCGATCCCAATCGTAGGAGCACCCTAGACGTTGCATCTGGCGGACGATACGGTCCCCATACTCCTGCTTCCATTCCCAAACCCGTTCGACAAAGGCATCCCGACCCAAGTCATGCCGGTTCAGTCCCTGACCAGCGATTTGGCGTTCGACCACGGATTGGGTGGCGATGCCGGCATGGTCGGTTCCCGGAAGGATCAGCACATTGTGACCGGTCATCCGTTTCCATCGCCCCAACGTATCCATGATGGTGTTGTTGAGGGCGTGCCCGAGGTGGAGCGCACCGGTGACATTGGGGGGCGGAATGGTGATGCAATACGGCGGCCGGTCATCCGGAGCGGCTGCAAAGCAGCCCGCCTGCATCCAACGGGCATACGCGGCCGGTTCGGCCGACTGGGGTTCGTAACGGGTAGGCAATTCCATGGCGGTCTCGAGTCGGGCGTGGAAAACAGCCACGCCCCGGGTTATTCTGCCGTTTCCACGGCGGATCCAGGGACGCGAGCCGGGGGAGCCCGGGGGACGCGCGGTACCACCCTGATTCGGAGGTTTCATCCTCCGCACTCTGCCGGCTGTAACGGGCCAACCCGTCCGGCTCATGAGCGACCTTCGGATTCCTCGGTGCGACAGGGGCTTCCAGCCTGCGACCCCCGCTCTCTGGCGACCAAACCGGATCCTACTCTTCTCCCTCGACACCGGAGACAACGGTCGGTAGTGTACCTTGCCGTCGGCTGCGCAGGCAACGCACGGACGGGGGAGTCTTGACATCCCTCCCTCCTTTGAGTAGAAAGGCATGTGCCGCTCCAAGTCCGCCCCGACGGAACGCTCCTCAAGGACAACAAGCCGTTTCGAGGATACGGAGTGAACTACGTCAGTTGTTTCTGGCGTATCCTCCAATCGCGTGACAACGACTCGTTCCGGGCAGGTTTCAAGGCTCTTGCGGATCGGGATATTCCGTTTGCGCGCTTTGCCGCATGTGGATACTGGCCGCGCGACTGGAATACCTATTTCCAATCGCAGCCTGATTACTGGAGACGCCTCGACCGGGTGGTCAACGCAGCGGAGCGTTGCGGTATCGGGCTCATCCCCTCGCTGTTCTGGCACTATCCCACCGTCCCCGACCTCCATCGCGAACCGGTTCAGTCTCTCGCGAAATCCGGCAGCGTCACGCGTTCCTTCCTGGCCGACGTTACCCGACGCATGGTCGTCCGCTACAAGGACTCTCCGGCGATCTGGGCATGGGAGGTGGGTAACGAATACAACCTGCCGGCCGATCTGCCCAATGCCGCCGAGCACCGACCGCAGATCGCACCGGACCGCGGCACTGCGCTGCGGCGATCGGCGCAGGACGAAGTTTCGCACCGCGACATTCGCTCGGTCCTGAAGTTTGTGGCGGAACAGATTCGCGAATACGATCCACATCGAATGATCGCGTCCGGAAATGCGTTTCCACGTCCCAGCGCCTGGCACCAAGAACGCTATCGGACCTGGGCACCGGATACGGACGGCCAATTCGCTGAAATGCTCGCGGCGGACAACCCGTCCCCTATCGATTCCCTCAGCGGACATCTCTATCGCGAGACTGGCCAACGGTTCGGTATGGAAACCACGTACGAGCCATTGATCGCCGCCGCCATGCGCACCGCAGCGGCAACCCGAAAACCCCTTTTTATCGGCGAGTTCGGAGTGGAACAGTCCCGTACCGCAGAAGAATTCGATGCAATGTTGTCGGCGATGGTGAAGTCGAAAGTCCCTCTGGGCGCAGTATGGGTCTACGACTTTCCCGAACAGGATTCCGACTGGAACATCACGGACGCCAACTCCCGGGCCTGGCAATTGCGACGGTTGACGGAGACGAACGACTCGGTTCGCACCGCGCCGCGATAATACACAGGAACCGGCATCCAAAGTTGGGTGCGGACGTCCGACCCGCCTGTTTCATTGCCCGCGGTTCGCGGAGCAGCGATCAGCGTCCTTGGAGGCGACTCGGCAGGGCCCGGTAGATGCGGCGAACCAATTCGCGCAAAGCCCATCCGGCATCGAGCACCGGATTGAG
>CAZYBA010000050.1:0-9579 GCA_964646105.1 uncultured Armatimonadia bacterium | reverse complement strand
ATCGGTCCCCAGTTCTTTCCACGCGCGAGTGGGTCGAAGTCCTTCGGTTTTTCAACACGTTGCCAACCCGCCAAATCATTTGCCTTGGCTCCGAGGGCGGACGACCCCTTGACCGGCAACGTGGAAGCCGCCGCAAAGTCGTACCGGGACGGGTCCAAGGTGCACAACTCAAGGAGGGAACGTAGTGTCGGTTCCAGGGACGGCCCCACCAAATCCTCGTAGCGAACCACCTGGATCCGGGATTCCACTCCCGGGTTTGCGTCGATGAAATCCAGGATTTGCCCCGCGCCCTTGGACCAAAGGTGTATCGCCTTCTCGAAACTCCATCGGAACGTCTTCATGCCGGAGTCGACCACCGCCGCAGGATCGCGAACGACAATCAGGATTGGGGAGTCCGGGAAGAGTTCCCGCGCATGGCGAATGTTCTCCACCGAAGGCGTCTTGATCAGCACGGACCGATGATCGTCGAGGCCATTCGATTCGGCAGTCGACACCACCAGTTGCTTGAGACCGTTTCCCAACGCCCCCATCAGCCTTTGGGTCGCTCCACCGACTTGTTCATCGATTCGGGGATTGAGAGTCCAGCGGATACGTACCGATTCGCTGAAGCGCCGTAGGATCGCGGAGTGCGCGACCAAAAAGTCTTCGAAAATGACATCGGTTCCGCGCGCGTCCGGATGACGGACCAGAAGATCCCGGACGTAATTCGTGCCGCTGCGCTCGGTGATGCCCAGCACGACAATCAATGGCACTGCGCGGTCGTTGATTTCACCCGTCATGGTTTATGGCTAAGGGACGTCCGACGAAACTGAAAATCCGGATTCGATCAGCCGCGTTCAGATTCCGAACTTCGGGTCGGTGGCGATGCTGAAATGGCGGAAGCGTGCCAGTCGTGCTTGGTCTATGCAGCGGCGGATCAAGGAGTACGGAGCCTTTCGATCGGCGTTGATGACAACAATGGTGTCGTCAGCCCGCGGGGTTCCTCCGGTTTTCGGATCCTTCAGCTGACCGAGTTCCTGCATCAGCACGTTCCCGATGTTTTCTCCATCGGCGACTTCGCGTTCGCGATTGATGGTCACCACCTGCTTGCTGCTGATGGTGATGGCCAAGATGGAGCGCGCTTGTTTGTCTTGATTGAGGGAATCCGGCAGGTCGACCTGCGTCCCTTTCACGTCGATGACATTGAGGGATGCCAGAATAAAGAAGACCAGAAGGAAGAACATCGTGTCGATCATCGGAATGATCTCAATCTTGGTCTTCTTGAATTCACGTCGCTTGAATGCCATGGGATAGTCTCGGGATTTCGGTTCCGGTCAGCGGATGTTGAATTTGTCGATCTTCGCACCGCGGGCGTCGTCAACAGCGCCGATCACGGACTCATGGGTGGTGCTCTCGTCCGGCGAAATGGTGACGGTGATCTTGCCCATTTGGTCAACCGTGGGTTGCGTTCCCATTTGATCCTTCACCGCCTTGATCAAATCGTCGGTCGCGGGAGTCCCCCGCTTGACCACGACGTCACCAGGAACGATCCGCTTGTTACCGTCCTTGTCGATCGCAATTTCGAGACGTATGTCTTTGGGATCCACGTTGGGCTGGGCCGATTCGGCAGAGGCGGGAAGTTCGAGGTTGAGTCCGCGCAGGTCGAGGATGTTCAGGGAAGCCAGGATGAAGAAGACGAGCAGGAAGAACATCGTGTCGATCATCGGAATGATCTCGATTTTGGTTTCCTTGACCTCGCGGTGCCGAGCTAGGCGCATGGTGTGTTCTCCCTGTCCGAATCGCGCCCGATCAGCGTGCGAAAGTGCCGCGCGCCTCGAGGGCGTTGATCAGCTTCGTCGCGGCCTGTTCCGTGACGGCGATGGTCCGGGCCCGGCGCGATGCGAAGAAGTTGTAGGCAACAAAGCACACGAGCGCGATCAGAATTCCACCGGCGGTCGCGTAGAGCGCGGTACCGACGCTGGGAAGGATCGACTGCTTGGTCTTGTCGTCGGCAGCCGAGGCATATTTCAGGAAGACCTGGATCATCCCGACGATGGTCCCGAACAACCCCCACAGCGGCGAGAGCGTCGTGATCGTGTCGAGGATCGGAAGGTTCTTTTCCAGCTGGAGGAAATAGTCCTCGGCCGCCTCCTGAACCAGGCGTTCCACCTCGGCAACGGGGCGTCGGGCGTTGTTGAGCACCACCCGGCAGACGGCTCCGACCGGCCCGTCCTGATCGTTGACCGCCCGAATCGCATCGTTGTCCCGACCAGCCTTCACCATGTCGAGGACGTCACCGAGGTTGCCTGCCGATGTGTCGGCGTACTTGCGGTACGCGCCCAGGCGTTCCACGATCACCACTCCGGCCGACACCGACATTCCGAGCAAAACGATGGCGATAAACCACTCGTCAATGAAAAACTTGAGCAACGGGTTCACTGATGCAATCTCCTCCCTTCGACCGCGGACATGCGATCTCCCTGTCCACGATCCCACACCGACTTGTTACAAACGCTCGCGGGTGTGGCGCACCGAACCGATGCACCACACCCGTTCAAATCAATACTTTCCGGAAACCGTCAAGACAAAGCGGCGTCCTTGCTGGAATCGCGTTCCCGCAACCGGGTTCGCGAAGTTGACGACCCCGCGCGAATCCGCCAGGTTCTCGACGGCGAACTCTACCATGCGACCATCCTTACCCTTGCGGGGTCCGGCGACACGCAGGTTGATTTCCGAGATCGCCTGCCGACCGGAGGTCGGCGAGAACGTCGATGCCGCCAGTCCACTGCCCCGATACGCGCTCAGGACAACATTGGTCCCGCCTTGCATCGTGTAACCGATTCCCCCCACCAAAGTGGATTGTTGGTCGAAACCGGGAACATTCACACCGTCAATTCGAACTTTTCCGGCGTTGTAGACCAGGAATCCGTTGAACCCGACCGGCATTTCGGCCAGTTCGCCCACTCGCGGCGCGAAGTCACGCGGGTTGTACTCCCACGAGAACTCGAAACCGTCCGCTTCCGATCGCCCCAGATTGCCGGTGGAGTACCCGACTGTCTGCGGTCCATCGATCAATTGCTGATAGCCGTACGCATTGGTATTGGTCTTGCTGTACCAACCCAGTTTCACATTCTGTCGGCGCAGTTGACGCTCGATGCTGAAGTCGGTCTGGTTGGTGCGCTGCGCGGCCAACGGGTCAAGACTGGCGGCGAGAACACTGGTGCCGAAATTGCCGACATGCCCCGCGGACAGGCTCGGGGAAAGGATTTGGTTGTAGCCCGCACGCAGGATCGTGGGCTGGCTGGCGCCCAGACGCAGTCCGAGGATCTTAGCGTTGTTGGGCAATTGCCACAAGAAGTTGATCCGCGGGGATGCCGCGCTCTCGTTACGCAGGTTGCGCACCACGGAAGGTTGCAACGGCCGTAGAAGGTGGGGAGGTAGGCGACGGCGAGGAATCCGAGGTCGAAGCGCATCGACGTGTTCAGCTTCCAGGTGTCGGAAAGGTAGAACGCGTTGTATTGCTGGGCACGCTCCGCGAAAAGCACAGGAACGGTGCTGCTGGAACCGAATCGCGCCGGGTCGAATATGCCTCCGAGAAAGGGACTGATTCCCAATAAGGCGCTGAGGGCAGTTTGGCTCTGGGGATAGAGCCGAGCCGTATCGCCACCGATCGTATCGCGAACCAGCAGTCCGTAGCGGAAGGTGTGGATGCTCGACGGTTGGCCGAGGGTGAAGTCGGCCTGGAATTGCTGGGATTCGTAGCGATTCCGGACACCCGGAATGTATTCGTTGTTCGAATCAACCGGGAGCGTCGTCAAATCGGCCCTTGGGGTCGTGCTGGAGATGTCCTGTCCGGTCTTGACGGTTCCGGCGCTGATGACCGCGTAGAGTTTCGGCGAGAAACGCTTGCGGATCTGGGTGACCATCATTTGGGATTCGTCACGCTGGAAGACACGTCCGCCCTCCGTGTCCTGATTCAATCCGCAAAACCGGGCTCCCGTCGAGAGACCCCCGAATCCGAAGCCATCGTTGACTCCGAATTCTCCCAGCAGACCGGTCCGGTTGGCGACCCCGGTACGCGAGAAGCCGTTGTGGAAGATGGTCGAAACTTCGGTGCCCGAGGACAATTGGAAATCGATTTTTCCGAAGATCGTGTCGGCGCCTCCGGCGTTGTTGACGTTTTGCCGACCCGGTTGCGGCGACTCGAGCACATTCGCCGAGTCGCGCTTGCTGAACGAAAGCAGGTAGCCTACATCGCCGCGGGTACCGGGTTGGTCTCCGCGTTGGCGGGAGATTGTGAGGTTTCCTTCGCGTGTGCCGAAATCGCCCGTGGACAGCGACCATTCGGTGACCGGAAGGAGCGGGTCCTTCGGATTACCGGACAGTGTGGGTCGCAGACCGATATCGAGAATGCTGCCGGATGCGCCGCCGAGATGGGCGCCGTAACCGCCGGTCCGGGCCGAGACTGTTTCAACAACGTTCGGATTGATCCATCCGCCTGCCTGACCAGTCAGGGTCGGGGGCAGGAGAAAGCCTTCGATCGAGGTGATCACATTGGATTGCTCGCCCCGGGTGTGAAGTTGATTGACCGAACCGGGCACGAAACCGGGGATGGAACGCAACGACTTTCCGAGACTTTGGCGGTTTCCGGCCGCGAGCGGATAGTACTCGAAGAATTTCCGGTCCCGGAACGTCGATTGTGAGAGGTCATCCGGATTGAGCCGCAACAACGAAGTAACGGTCTCGCGGACCCCGAATCCCTGCTCCTCGAGGAGAACCTCGACTTCGGCCACCTGATCGTCGCCGATGGTGACCCGGCCTTTGAATTTCTTGAAGACGACGCCATTGACGATGGCGGACACCTCGAAGGTGCGCGGACCGGAAGAGAGATCCCCGGTAGCGATCGACCCGTTCGAGGCTGTCTTGAATTGGAGTTCATCGATTTCACTGGACGTCGGATCGATCTTGATGACCGCACCGGGCAGCGGCTCTTTGGTCCGTGCGTTGACAACCTTGAATCGAATTTGTCCGTCCGCCCAAGCCGCGGCACCAGGAAGCAGGACCGACACCACCAATGCATTGACAGCAAACCGCTTCGCCGGAGCAGCGACAGCGCTTCCGACGACGGTCGCGAGATTGCGAGCCGATTGTTGACGAAGCCTTGTTTTCATTGGAAAACGCCTTTACGAGGGTAGGTAGCCCGCAGAGTGGAAAATCGGGCGGGCATGGTGACATTCATCATCGCGCGGACAGTCCCGGATTTCGATCGGACGGGCATGCCGGACCCGGCAATTTTACGAGGCGCGCACCCTCCTTGTCAAACGGCCGGGCTTGTTCCTGCCCGGATCCAGCCCCGGACTGAGCCAGTGTTCGCGCCGGCATCGGCGACAGGTGGCGCGAAAGGCCTGTTTGACCTCCGGGCCGGCTGCGCCGCTAACACGGTTCCCAAGCAACCGGTATAATTGCGTTACCGTCGTGTCCGTCTCCACCTCCAGTCCCACCTGCTCTTCACGGAGGCCAACCCACTGGAAAGCGGTTGCCACCACTCTGGTCACCGACGGTTTGCCGTTCGTGGTGGCCTTTCTGGAGCCGTTGCGCTGGATGGCATGGCTGTGGGTTCAACCGGGCCACCCCTCGACATGGCAAATCGCGGTGCCGTTGGCATCGGTGTGGATTGCCTGCACGCGTTTGCCGGATGCCAGACGAATTGCTGCGGAATTGTCTCAACTGTTTCCCGATCCGGACGCCCCGCAGCGGACGGGACCGATGTGGTTGATGGTGGCCGGTGCGCTGTTGTTGGTGGCTGCCCATGTTTCGATTTCTCCCCCAATTGCGATGATTGGGTTGACCGCCTTGTCGTCGGGATGGGTCCTCAGGCGGCATGGACCGTTTGTCTTGCGTGGTCTGGCACCGGCGTTCTGGTTTCTCCTGTTGGCAGTTCCGGTCCCCCACCAGTTGACGGGGGCCGTCGCAGGACTGATGTCCCTGTTTTTCAACAAGATTGCAGCGCAGTTGCTCACGACCTGCGGGATGCCTACCCAGGCGATCGGTCCGGTCTTGTACATCGGTGCGTCGGCCAGCCCGGTCTTTACTGCCCAGGCACTTCCCGGTTTCTTCGTCCTCCCGGCGACACTGGTCGTGGTTTCGTGCCTCTTGATCGTTGACCGATCAGGCTTGCGCATCGCGGCTCAGCGCCTTTCACTGGCGCTGTTGGTCGCAGGGGCTGTGAATTTTTCTGCAATCTGTGCCCTCGCTCTGGTTGTCCACCGAACCGGCAATCGATCGATCCTGACGTTTCCCGTCGAATGGGCCGCCCTCGCCTTTTCCCTCGCTTGCGTCGCAGCGCTGTTTCGTCTGCCGGCAGTGCTGCGACGCAGATCGGTCGTGGCGCCGTGAACCGCCGGCTGTCGCGCGCCACCGCATCCGCCATACTTTGGGTGACCGCCACCGGTTGCCTTTTCGTCTCGACGCGACTTCGTGCAATGGGAAGTTGGCAACCCGAATTGCCAACCCGGGTCGGCGACTGGGTTGCCACCGAGATTCCGTTGACCATGGAGACGCGCACCCGGCTCGGGAACCCGCGAGCGCGCAGTCTGGTCTACCGGAATTCCCACGGCGAATCCGTGGTTGTGCACGCGGTTGCCCCCACCGGCTTTCAGGGATTCGGCGAATTACCCACGATTGCGTCCGATTACCGCGTGCTTGCCGCCCGATCCCAGGCGCTGCCCGGCCGTCAACGAGTTGCGTGGGCATCCGCGCACGAGAGCTTGCAGTCGCCAGGACTAGTTCTTCATGCCCTGCGGTGGTTGCAAGTGCCGTCGGGTGACGTTTACCCGTTCGAACCCGACTCCGGTTCCGGACCAATCCAGCGATTGCGAAGAGGCTTCAGGGTCCTGTTCCGGGACAATCACGCTGCCGCCATCCATATCACGACACTGACGTCCGGCGAGGGTGCTCCACCCGGTCAGGTCCGTCGCAATCTCTTGGAAATCGCCTCCGCAGTCCTCGATCAGGGTACTCGCCCGGCAGGAACCCATCCGTGAACGTCCGCCAATTACGCGTGATCGGGTGCTTGTCACTGTGTCTCGTCGCCGTCGGATGCGACAGCCGCGACAGTGATTCCGGCCGAAACCGAGCCTTGTTGGATATCCCTGCCGCGCGGGAGTGGCGCCCAGTCGACGGCACGCCCCGCATTGCCGAACCCGGAACAATCCTGTCGTTTCAATCGGAAAGCCCCGGGTTCCCCGCCGAGACGCTGCGTGCGCGAATGGAACCGGTGGAGGGTGTCGGCACGGCGGTGGTGTTGGTGTGGGAGCGCGAACGCCGGGCTTGGCGGAGAGAAGCTTACCGACAGCGCGGAACTACCTTGAATTGGTGCGCGTTGGCGGAACCCGAGAAGCCGTGGATCACATTCGACCCACCGATTCCGATTGTCGCACTGCCATCGCGCACAGGAACCGCAATCGGGTGGACGGGGCGTGTGCGCACGGGCACCCAACGGATGCGGGCGACCGCCAACAGCCGGACCGAAGACCCGGAAACCGTGGAACTTCCCGGTGGACGGCGTGTCGAGGCATGGCCGATTCGGACGACCGTAACCATTGAGGAAACGGGGGCGAATCCGGTTTCGATCCATGAGGTCCGATGGCTGGTTCCCGGAATCGGCCTCGTGCGACGATCTCGTCTGGAAAACGGCCAGATGATCGACGTTCGCCTCGGAAAGGCGGGGTCGGAGGCGGGAAACCGTTGACGCTGGTCAGTGCGGCGATGCGGAACTGGTTGTCGGATGCAACGGTCCTGGCCAGGATTATTCGCGACCCGCTGGTCCTGCTTGCCGCGTTGAGTGTCGTTGCCGCGGCTTGGGTGCCGGTCACCTGGTTCTGGAGCCCGGCAACCGGCCCCGCACCGGCCGGTCTGGACGGACCGGCTTCATGGATCGCGCGATGGTGGTTTCGTTCCGATTCTCCGGCTTGTTTCCAACCATTCGTGCCGGTGGCGGCGCTTGGCATCGCTTGGGTGCATCGGACTCGAATCGCGCGTTGTGTCGCGGATGCGACCCAGTCCGGCAACTTGACGCCCCCGGTCCGCGCGGGATGGCCTGCGCTTCCCATCCTGCCGTTATCCTTGGGGGTGTTGACGATTTCGCACCTGACGCATGTGCCGTCGCTGGCGGTCGCCGGATTGCAAGGGGTTCTCGTGGGAATCGTCCACCGTACGTGGGGAACCAGAGTGCTCCGTGCAGCCCGCATCCCCCTGTTTCTCCTCGCCGTGATGACGTTTCCACCAGAAACGGTCTGGGGGATGCTTCGGGATATTCCGGCCGGCTGGACCGCGCAATCGGTGGTCTGGACGGGCAATCGACTCGGGTTGCCGTGGACAGCAGACGGAAGCGTTGTCCAGACGGCGGCGGGGGTGTTGGACCTCGGGCTGAAACGCTGTTTCGCGGCAGTGGTCGCCAGCGCCGGGTTTTGGACCCTGGTGCTCGCGCTTGCCCGTGGCGTCCCGGTCGCCAAGGGCCTGCTGGGGATCGGTGCGGCGATGGGGACGGTCGGAGCCCTGGAGACCACCGCTTGCGTGGCGGCAGCCATTCTGAAGTCACGATATCCGTCGTTGTCGGCGGCGGTGGTCTCGACGACGGCGTGGGTTTGGTTCATTCCTGCGGTCGCATCCGGCAACGCGATATTCGGCCGGTCCAGACGTCGCCCCGGTTCCCGCGGTGCCGGATTTGCAGCGGCGGATGCCGTTCAGTATGGGACCGTCGAGGGCGGATCGGCTCCAGGCACATTGATCTGGGCACCGGTGGCCCGTCGGCGACTCGCAATTGGCTCTCTGGCGGTGTTGGTTGTCGCAATGTTCGGAACCTGGTCGACCACCCGCTTGGTTGCCGCGGGATCGTGGTTGCCTTCCGTGCCGGAGACGATCGGCGAATGGGAGGGAACGGTTGTCCCGGCGGATGTGGAGACCTTGCGGGTTCTTGGGAACCCGCGCATGGTTGGGCGAACCTACCGCAATCCGTTCAACGACAGAGTCGAGTTCTCACTGGTCACGGCGGGAATGTTCGAGAACTACCACGACCCGACGGTTTGTGTCGGCGGTGGGGACTACCGGCTGACCGCAACGCGAACGGTCCCCATCGGGGTGGGCGATGCCGAGGCGCGAGCCATGGTCTTCCGCCACCGCCGGACCCCGGACCATCGTATTGTCATGTGGTACTGGCAGCAGTTCCAGGACGGTTCGACCGACACAGAATCGAGGATGGGGAATTTTCGCGACTTTACGGCGCGGTTGCGCACCGGTTATTCGTCGATCGTCGAGGGAAAGAAGACTGTTATCGTCCGTATCTTTGCGCCTTGCGACATTCGCCGCGATTCCGATGCCGGGTTGGCGCAGTTTCAGGTCAGCCAGATCGCGCAGGCGGTGCATCGCCATTTGAGGGAACGCCGATGACGTACTTCCGCCAGGTGGCCGGGGCGTGTTTATTGGTAGCGACAGCCGGGTGCGCGGATCCGTACGACGGAACCCAGGAGGACATCGGATTGATTCCAACCCGGGTCGCCCTCGGCGCGCCGTCGTCAATCGATCTCCAGCAGTGGATGCCGA
>CAZYBA010000049.1:3368-12858 GCA_964646105.1 uncultured Armatimonadia bacterium | reverse complement strand
GGGCCTTGAGCTCGTAGAACGTCTTGACCTCCACCGATTCGTCGGCCAAGACCTTGGCGACCGTATCCTCGTGGGCCCGGAACTTGTCGGAGCGGTGGATGAGGCGGCAGGACGCTGCGGGATTGCCGAGCGCCATCGCCCAGTCGAAGGCGGAGTCGCCACCGCCGACGATAACCAGTTTTCGCCCGCGCAGCGACTGCGGCTCCCCGACAAAATAATGGATTCCCTTGCCCTCGAGAGCGTCGATGCCCGGAACATCCAACTTGCGGGGCATGAACGCGCCGACGCCGGCGGCGATCAAGACGGTACGTGAATGATGGACTCCACGGTCGGTGGTGAGAACCCAGACTCCATCGTTCGATTCCAATGTCACTACCTTTTCGTCGAGGCAGACCGTGGGGCTGTATTGCAGCGCCTGTTCGGAGCAGGTCGCCACCAGGTCCTTCGCCAGAATCTTCGGAAACCCGCCGACATCGTAGATGTACTTTTCTGGATAGAGCGCGGCAAGCTGGCCACCGAGCTGCGGCAGCGAGTCGATGATCTTGGTGCTCATTCCCCGCAACCCGGCGTAGAACGCGCCGTAGAGGCCGGTAGGGCCACCGCCAACAATGGTGATGTCGTAAATCTGGGATTCCATGGGATGTCTCAAAAAAAATGGGCCGCGACCGGTTCCCCGGTGACGCGTCCCTGCGGCTTCAGTATACACGACGAAACCGGTTGGAGACCGCAGCGTTGGCACCGGACTAAGTGACTTGGGAGAGTGGAACCGCGAACATCGTCGGATCGGAGACCGCAGCGACACACGTGTGCGAACCTGCCGGGTTTGTCAGGCGAAGGTGGCCGTTCGCCGTGAAGTACCAATGTCGGGACGCCTCCGAGACGGCAAGGCGCGCAATTACAACAGGATTCTTCCCAGTCGGGGACAGGTCGCAATGTCCAGCCACGCGGCGATGTCCGCCGACCAGTCGGACAATGTCGAACGGGTCCCCAGATCACGCGGGCCCGTTGGATCGTGACCGAAAACCAGTACGGGGACATACTCGCGACTGTGGTCCGTGGACGGCGTCGTGGGATCGTTGCCGTGATCCGCAGTGATCCCCACGCGGTCGCCCGGTCGCAACGACGGCAGGAGGCATTCGCCTAGAAATCTGTCGAAGGACTCCAGCAGACGGGCGAATCCTTCCGGGTCGTTTCGATGGCCGTACAGCATGTCGAAGTCCTCGAAGTTCACAAACACAAACTGAGCGTCGGCACCCGGCCCGGCACCCGAGAGCAGGCGGTGGAGTGCGGACGCATGGGCGGTGTTGTTGTCGGTTGTCTCGCGGGTCTGAAGGGAGAGGGGAGGGAAGAACTCCGCGGGACGTCCGATGAAATGGGTTCGGATTCCTGCCGCGCAGAGGTGCTCAAGCAGGTTGCCCGCCGGGGGCGGGATCGGCCAATCACGCCGGTTACCGGTGCGGCGAAAGCGTCCGGGACCGTCGCCGACAAACGGACGCGCGATCACGCGGCACGCCGGCACCAACGTCCGTGCGGTCTCGCACAACGCATACAAACGTTCCAGACCAAACAATTCCTCATGGGCGGCGACTTGGAAAACGGAATCCGCCGACGTGTAGGCGATCGGGAGTCCGGTTCGCAGATGCTCCGCCCCGAGTTGGTCGAGAATGGCTGTGCCGGATGTCGGTTGCCCACCGAGGAATTGGGTTCCACAGACATCGGCCACACGGTCGAGGACCGCTCGGGGAATGCCGGTCGGCCAGGTGGGAAACGCATCGTCGAGCGCAATGCCCATCATTTCCCAATGCCCGGTCACCGAATCCTTGCCGGCGTTGCGCACCGCCGCCTTGCCCCATGCCCCGGTTGCGGACGCGTTCGGCGGTACCCCGCGCAGGGGCGCGATGTTGCCAAAGCCCAGTCCCGCGAGACAGGGCAGCGCCAACCCTCCCGCCGTGTCGGCTACATGCCCCAATGTATGCGATACCGGATCGTCGGAACCGTACGCCGCTGCATCGGGCATCGCGCCGACCCCGCACCCGTCGAGAACGATCAGGAAATACCGCCGCATGCCGCATCGTACCGGAGGGGGCGCCCGGGACCGTCGGCGAATTCGCGAATGCGCAGACACGTCCGATGTTTCCGACCAAAATGGTCGGAACTAATTGCCACTGTATTGCGTTATTGAAACTCCGATGTGGTTCACTTTTTCGAATTCGCCGGAAATGGTCCGTGCAGTTCCTGCCGAGCAGGCGTTGATATTGTCGGCGGTGGTTGAACAACTCGGGCGTGCGTTTCCAAAGTGGCTTGGCGCGGAGGCGGCTGTCGACGCAGCGTCTGGAAAAGTTCGCACCAAGCGGGGGGCGTTCGATCCGCTGGTGTCGCTGGAGACCGAGTCCCAGCGATTCAACGCGTCATCGGCGCGGGGCAAGGCGTCCACCGGCTCCCGCAACGATGTCGGGGTAGAGTGGACCACACCGTCGGGTGCGAAGTTCAGTGCCGGGCGTGTTTTCAACCAAGGTGCTGTGAAGTCACCGGATTCGGCAACGGGAAGTTCCGGAACCTGGGCATTCGGCGTCAAACTGCCGCTGGGGCGTGGTGGGGGGATAAACGACAAATCGGCCCAGTTGGACCAGGCGCGGTTCGGCGAGAATCTTGCGCGGCAGGATGCGGGATTGGTGTGGATGTCGGTTCGTTTCGAGGCCGCCATCGCCTACTGGAACTGGGTGGCTGCGTCCCGGCGGCTGGACTTGCGCGAGGAACTCGAGCGTCTGGCCGCCGAGCGTGCGCAGTTGGTGGCCAGGGAAGTGGCGGAAGGGGCCAGGCCCGCCATTGACGCGCGCGAGGCGGACTCGGAAGTGGCGTTGCGACGGACCGATACCATCAAGGCCCGCCGTGACTGGGAAAAGGCATCGTTTTCGTTGTCAAAATACCTGTGGAATCCGGATGGTTCACCGGCGCAGGTCCCCTCGCGGGAACGGGTTCCCGCCGACGACACTGCGGTGGAACCCCTGCCGATCGCCGACGCGGCGGTCGAGGCCGGACGCCGTTACGCCTACGAAAATCGGCCCGAGATGGCGCGCCTTGCGCTGGAGAGACGCGTGGTCGCGGTGGACCGTCGGCTGGCAGTCAACGATCGCCGCCCCTACATCGATGTCACTGTCGGTCCGGGACTCGATCTGGGGGACAACGGGATTGGAAGCACCATGAAGGCTGGATTGTCTGTGGCCTGGCCTCTGAACCAGAACGACCCGAGAGGGCGTCTCGAGGAAGCAGTCGCCAAGGACCGCAAACTCGAACTCGACGAAAACCTGTTGCGTCGTACGATTGCGCTCGAGGTCGACGATGCGGTGTCGGCGATCCGTCGCGCCGCCGACCGGTGGAGCGAAGCGCGGACGGCGGTGGTGGCCTTGCGTGCGGTGGAGGACGGGGAACGCGTTCGATTTCGGGAAGGGGACTCGTCGCTCTTTCTGTTGAATCAGCGCGAACGCCAGCGTGCGGACGCTCAACTGCGTTGGATCGACACCAAGATCGAATACCATGTCGCCCTCGCCCAGTGGGGGCAGGCGACCAATCGGGAGGATTCTGTTGGCCAACCACGCTGACCCGCCGGCCCCGTCCCCGTTGGCACGGCTCGGTCGCATCCTGATCGAAGACCGCGCCGACTTCCTTTTGCTGATTTTCTATTCGATCGTCGCCGGGGTGCTCGCACTGGTCACTCCCCTCGCGGTACAGGCCCTGGTGAACAACATTGCGGCGGGATTCTCCTTGCAACCGCTGGTCGTGTTGTCGTTCCTGCTCTTTCTGGGTCTGGCGCTCGGGTCGGGATTGATTGTCGCCGAAATCGCGGTGGTCGAGTCCATTCAGGAACGTTTGTTCACGCGGATGGCGTTGCGGATGGCGCGCCGCCTTATCCTTGCGCGCCTTCCCTCCCTGACCAGCACCTACGGTCCGGAACTGGTCAACCGGTTCTTCGATGTTCTCACCATCCAGAAGGCGTTGGCCAAGATCCTGCTCGACGGTGTGGCGGCCGGGTTGCAGGCGTTGGTGGGGCTGGTCCTTCTGAGTTTTTACGACCTTCGCCTGTTCGGCTTCGATGCGTTGCTGCTGGTTTTCCTGCTGTTCGTGATCTGGCCTCTGGGAATCGGTGGCTTGCGGACCAGCCAGGCGGAGTCGAGTCGGAAGTACCTGGTCGCGAGTTGGCTGGAAGAATTGGCGCGATGCGCCACCAGTTTCAAACTGCATGCGTCCCCGGCTTTCCTGCTGCAACGCGCCGACGACCGGATTGTTTCGTGGCTCGGAGAACGCCGCCGCCATTTTGCAGTGGTATTGCGGCAGGAAATCGGAAACCAGGTGTTCCAGACAGTTGCCGGTGCAGGGGTCCTTGCCATCGGCGGTGTCCTGGTGGTCCAGCAGGACATCACCCTCGGTCAACTGGTGGCTGCGCAGTTGATCATCGGGCAGGTCCTCAAGGGCGCCGAGAAACTGCTGCGCAAGAACGATTCCTTCTACGACCTCCTCACCGGTCTCGACAAAACCTCCTACATAACGGACCTCCCGGAGGAGCGCGGGGACGGTATACCGGTTCCCAAACCCGCGGGACGTGGCGCTTTCCTCACCTGTGAATCCGTTCATTTCGCGTACCCGGGCCTCCCGGAAACCCTCAAGGGAGTCGACCTTTTCCTGCAACCCGGCGAACGTATTTCGTTGGTAGGCGCAAGCGGCGCCGGAAAGTCGACGTTGGCGGCGCTGGTGTGCGGTCTCGACGAGCCCACCAACGGGCGCATTGAAGTGAACGGCGTCGATGTGCGTGCGGCAGATCTGGACTCGCTGCGGCAAGTGGTCACCGCGGTGGGGTACAGCGCTGAAATTTTTGAAGGAACGATCGAAGAGAATGTCACCGTCGGGCGGGAGCACCTCGACGCCAGTCAGGTGCGCTGGGCGTTGCAGCTTGCCCAGCTGGATCCGGATTTGGTGAACATGCCCGATGGCATCCGAACCCGTCTGGTCGCCGGTGGGCAAAACCTGTCACGGGGTCAGGTGCAACGTCTGATGATCGCCCGCGCGGTGGTGGACAAACCCTCGCTTCTTGTACTCGACGAGGCACTGACCGGTATCGACGAGGGAACGGCGCAACGGATTCTCGACGCCATCTTCGACCCGTCGCAATCGTGGACCATTGTCGACATCTCGCACGAGCCGGCGGTGGTCATGCGGGCCGATACAGTCCATGTCCTGGCCAACGGGAAGATTGTGGAATCGGGCTCTGCCGCGACTTTGGCCGCGGACTCCGACACGGAATTCGCACGGCTGTTTCCCCGTCTGTCCAAGCAACTCCGGGAGGCAAACTGATGGCGTCGATTGAATCCAACCACGACCGCACGTCGTTGCCCACCCCCGGTGGCGGGACCGTGGCGGGACGTCGCCCGATCGAGGACGCCAAGGTGCGGGCGCAGTACTTGGTTCCCGTGCGCGCCTGGGGACGGCGGGTTGTCTGGACCTTGCTTGGCATTTCCATTGTCTGCGGTTTCCTCCTGCGCTTCGTCCCGTGGCAACAGACCGTGGTGGCGAACGGCCGTGTTTCCGTCTGGTCGGTCATGGACCGCCCCCAAACCGTCGAGGCCCTCCTCGGAGGAAGACTCGTCGTCTGGAATGTCCAAGAGGGTCAGGATGTGCGTCTCGGTCAACGTCTGGGACTCCTGGAGGACATTGACAGCAAATTCCTGGACCCGGAGCGCCTGAGCCGGGTCCGCAGCCAGCGCGAGGCACAACGTCGCCGGCGCGCCGAGGAGGAGGGACGCGTTCGCGACCTCGAGGCCCAGATCGCGGCCCTGAGGGATTCCCAAGGCGCGCAGTTGCCGTCGGCAGCGCAGCGAATCCAACAGGCGCGCCGTCGACGAGATGCGGCGGGACGCGCGGTCGCGATTGCCCGTAAAAACTTGGAAATAGCCCGGGATGTGGCGCGACTGCAGGCCGCGGAACGCATCCGCAAGGCTGGAATCGCCCTCGAGCAAGCGTTGCAGGCGGAAACGTCCGCCAAACAGGATTACGACACCGAAACCCTGCGTCGTCAACGGATTGCCCGCCTGTTCGCGGACGGACTGCGCTCGCGACAGGACGACGAGTTTGCCGAACGCGATCTGGTTTCCCGGAGGGTGCGCTGGGAACAGTCCAAGCAGGCTGTCGAAGGGGCGAGGCGCGATGTGGTGATCGCGGAGAAATCGGGAGAGCAGGTCGCGCTCGAAGTGCAACGCGCACAAGAGACCGTCCTCCAGGTTCAAGCCGCCTACGACGTTGCGTCACGCGATATCGATGTCGCCGGTTTCGACCGCATGCGCATCGGGGCCGATACCACCGGCGCGATTCATGTCGCGGAAGCGAACCTGCAGTCGGCCAAGGCAGCCGTTGCCGCCATTGACGACACCCTGGCGAAAATCGAACTTGAACTTGCCAACATGAGCGGCCGTGCGCGCCAGCAGGAGATCATCGCGCCGGTCGACGGCCGCGTGGTGCGTGTCGGCGCGACGGTCGGACCCGGGCAGACCGTCAAGGCCGGCGACACCTTGGTTGTCATCGCGCCCGATCGGTCCGATCCCGCAGTCGAATTGACCGTCCGCGGGGCAGATGCGCCGTTGGTGTCCCCGGGACGCAAGGTGCGTCTGCAGTTCAATGGTTTCCCGGCGGTGCAGATCTCCGGATTCCCGCAGGCCGCTGTCGGAACCTTCGGCGGGGTGGTGGAGACCATGGACCGGATCGACGACGGGACGGGCAATGTCCGAGTATGGGTCCGCCCCGATCGTGCATGGATCGAACAGGGACGCGACAAGGCGTGGCCATCGAGCGACCTCCTGCGTCCCGGTACCGACGCAGTCGCCTGGGTCATGCTGGACACTGTCTCGCTTGGGTACGAACTATGGCGTCAGTTCAACGCCTTCCCGCCCAATTTCCGGGTGGTGGACAGCGGGAAGAAGGGTGGCGACAAGGCGGATGGAGATGCCGCCGCCAAGGATTCCAATGGCAAGTCGGGGATCAAATCGGACATCAAACTGCCGAAACGGTGACCTGTTGCGACGGTATACTCGCTCCATGCGTTCCGCTCTCGCTGCAGTGATTTTCCTAGGGTTCGGGGTGGTAGGGTGTGACGCCGGCCCGGCCGGTGTCGCCCTGGGATCGCGTCAACAGCGTGAAGAGCGCGCATTGCAGTTGGTTCGGGATGCCGTCTCCGATTTGTCCAAGGGGGCTACATCGTCGGCTCGTGGACGGATCGACTCGGCCGTTGCCTTGCGCGGCGGTGACGCCTCTGCCAAGACACGCGTTGCGGTTGACCTCCTGGAGGCGGGGCGGCCGGAGGCTGCCGAACGATTGCTGATGCCGGCCTTGTCGGAAACGAATCCTTCCGCACTGCCTGCGCTCGGCTGGGGCGTGCTCGCGACCGCCGCGGCCAAGCAGGGGGACTCCGAGACAGAGCAGCAGGCACGGGCCCGTGCGGTGGAACAGGCACGACGCGAAGCCGAGCGATTCGGCACGCGGCCGAGCACGGACATCGAACGCGTGCGCCGTATACGCGAATTGCTCGATCTTGCGAAGTACCATTCCTTGCCCCCCGCCGATGGCAGGCAGGTGATCGCGGCGTGTCGTGAAGCGGTCGCGGTGGCGCGACAGAGCCCGATCGCTCGCAGTCGTTTGGCGCGAGCCTTGGCCGACTACGGGCGCACGAACGCAGAAAGGGACGAGGCGGTGGAGACGGCGCTCGAGGCGATCCAATTCCATCGCGAACAGGTCGGGGCCGCGCGCGACCTGGCGGACCTCCACGACGCATACGGATGGGCGTTGCTGCGTCGAGGACAAGGGACCGACACCGAGGCGGCCTGCCGTGTCCTTGGAGATGCGATCGAGGACATGCCTGAGAATCCCGATCTTCGACTTCACTATGGCTTGGCTTTGGCCGCGTGCGGCAAGCGGGATGCCGCGGAGGTCGAACTGGGCCGTGCCCTCCTGTTGCGTCCCGATTTTCCCGAAGCCATGGCCGCGAAGCAGGCGATCGGGGAGACATTCCGCAAGCAAAATCCCGCCCGCTGACCTACGGATTCAAGCGGCTGAGAAGTTGCGCGTCGTGCGGATGAGACGCCCGCCCAAGCGGCAAGCCTGCGCGTTGATATCGGCAAACGCAGTGCAGTCCGCACCGTGCCGCACAAACGGGCGCGGCAACCATCGCCGGAGAGACCCGTACCTGCCCGGATTCCGGGCGCGGGCCGGGTAGGCACTCCGATCGTTGTGGTGTGGGCGGTAGACCGTTAGGCCGTGTCGATGCGCTGCGCCAACGTTTCCGGAATCAGGGAACGCTCCAACGGACGGCCGTCACGGACGCCACCAAGGCGCAGGTGCGGTTTGTTGTCGCCGTGGAAGTCCGACCCCCCGGTGACCAAGAGATCCAAGGACGATGCGATCCGGGCGAGTTTTTCTTCTTGTACCGGAGAGTGCGACGAATACCAGACCTCGATCCCGTCGATGCCTTCGTCCTTGAGCTTGCGGACGCGCGACTCGACGGTTTCATGGTCTTTCAGGCGGACCAACATGGGATGCGCCAGGAATGCCAGCCCGCCGGCGGTGTGGATCAGTGCGATGGCTTCCGCCGGAGTGAGGGAATCCCGGCCGACAAATGCCTTGGCGCCATCGGCGAGGTAGACGTCAAAGGCGGCCTGCTTGTCGGGAACAGCGCCGCAGGCCACCAACGCGGCGGCGAAATGGGGACGTCCGACATTGGCGCCGGGAGGAGCGAAGGAAGTGATTTGCTCCAGCGTGATGTCGACACCGAGTTCGTTGAGACGCGCGACAATCCGGACATTGCGGGTTCGGCGTGCCTCCATGACGCGCTCCAGGGTGGACGTCAACGTAGGATCGTCGCGTCGGATTCCCAACCCCAGGATGTCGGCGCGTCCCGACCCCCCCTCGGCGGTTACTTCGACTCCGGACAGAAAATCGATGCCCGACTCCCGTGCGGCCAAGGCGGCTTCGCGACATCCGCCAACCGTGTCGTGGTCGGTCGACGCCATCAGGGTCACCCCGGCTTCCCGGGCCAAGGAAACCAACCCGGCCGGGGTGGTGGTACCGTCGGAAGCGGTCGAATGCATGTGGAGATCGGCGAACATGGGCATCACGATATCACGCCGATCCATCATGCTAGAATATCGGCATGGCGTGGCCGGTCGCCCGCACCGCATATAATCCCTCCGAACCCGCGATTCCCATGGACCCGCTGGTTGGAATGGTTTCGGCTCACCAATGGGTGATGGTCCCGGGCGGGGCACGATCGGGACGGACCCACCGTGTCGGAGCGGCAGTTGCATCGAGCGGGATTCCCGTTCAAACGTTTTCGCTGCGGGGAGTCTCCCATGCGGGGCTCGTCGCGGTGCTTCTTTCTCGCACCCTGCGTTTGCCGGCTGTCGACATAGGGGCAGTGGCTTGGGCGCTCGGCGAAAAACAACAGGGGGTTGTT
>CAZYBA010000049.1:0-3358 GCA_964646105.1 uncultured Armatimonadia bacterium | reverse complement strand
ACCAAGCCGACGAGCTCCTTCGCAACGATCCAGCCGCCTTCCACGATTTGCTGCGTCGGTTTCGTGACGCAGGTGTGAGCCCGATTGTTGTTGTCGGCACCCACGATCCGCACTGGCCGGACGCGGTGGTCTGCACAGCCGTCCCGACCGATTCGAACCCGCCGGTGCCGTTGCCGATCGGCATGGTTCCCGGCGACTATGCGGATCTGTTGGCCCGCAATCCGGCCGCTGTCGAACTTTCCGGCGCAGTCTACGCATTCGATCCCGCTTGGGTCCGCAAGGCATTGGAGGATCTGGCGGGCCTGCCGGATGATCAACGAACGGAGGCAGTCCTCGACCTTCTCGGGGAACTCGCGCTCCGCAGGGTCGGCTATCTCGACCCCGATGCAGCGGCATTGTTTCATCTCGCCCGCCGCCTGCCCGCCGGGATGTCCTGGTCCGATTGCGACGCTGTCCTGCCCGGATCTTCCGCAGATGCGGTCGAGTTGCTGCGTCGGTTTCATTTGGCAAGTGTCGAGAACGACCGCCTGCATGTGCTGGTGCGCTTTCCTGTCGCCTCCACTCCCCCGCTGGTGGATATATTCCAAGAGCGATGGGAGGAGCACCTCGTCCGCCGACTGCGCGGCACCGCCGATGCGTTGGCGGATGGCGACACATCCCGGGATGCGCCTGCGGCCGAAGACATTGAAAACGCCGTGTGGCTTGGGCGCAACGCCCTCAACCCGCAAACGCGCGGTGCACTCTTCGTTCCATTGCCACGCCTGATCGCGCATTGTGGTGATTTCGCGTTGGCGCGCAGGACCGCCGTCGAATGGGAACAGTCGCTGCGGTCCGATCGGAAAGAACCGGCCGTCGGCTGGACCCAACTTCTCGATGCCGACATCGCGCTGGCCGAGGGGGATCTGGTCGAAGCCATCCGTTTGTCAACGCAGGCCGTCGAGACGTTCCGTCGGGAGGACGATACGGTCGGGCTGGTCGCCGCGCATCAGGCGTGCGCACGCAGCCTTTCCGCCGAGGGCAACATCGACGCGGCGGTGGATGCCGCGGCGCGGGCGCTGCGCACCGCCACGACTGCGGACTGGAAACACGGACAAGCGGAGAGCCTACGCCTCCTCGGGTTGGTTTCCCGATCGAAAGGGGATCCTCTCGCGGTGCGGGATGCCTTCACCTACGCATCGGGATTGTTCGAGGAAATCGGAAACCGACGCGCCGACCTGGTCTGCCGGATCTGCGCCGCCGAAGCTCTGCAATCCGGCGGTTGGATCCCCGAGGCGTTCGATGCCATGGCTCGGATCCTCGACGAGATCCGTCACGACGCGATGCCCGAGTTCGAACCGTTGCTGCTCATCCGACTTGCCGAACTCGTTCGCCTGTCGGGAGATCCGCATCGGGCGATCTTGATCGCGGATGCCGCACGGGACAGGGCATTGCAGCAGGCGCATGCCCTGGCCGGTAGACTTGCCGTCCGATTGCTGCGCAGTTGCTTCAGCGAAATTGGCTTTGGCGAACCTGCCTTGGCGTGCACCGTGCTTGAGCGCGACCTGCTGAAAACCCTTGGGCACCCCGGGGCGAAACGGCTTGCGGACGCGGTTGAAACCATCCAAAACCATTTTGACGATGGCTACGGGCCGGATTTCGTCGGGGGAGCGCTGCACCGTGCGGCACCGGTGGTCGACGATGCCGTCGATCGGGTACGGAGTTTGGTAGCACTCTGGGAATTGCCGGTCGATGCCGGCAGGGCAACCGTGGGCGCAGCCTGAGATCCCGCTCCCGACACACACTCCATGCCGGGTAGAATCGTGCGGCATGTCCGACACAAAAACTCCCCCCGCGAAGCGACCGACCTGCATCGGGGATCTGCTTCGATTCCGCATCCCATCGACTCCCCGCCTGTCCCCCGAGCGCGACAAGGTTGCCTTTGTCCTGCGCAGCGTGGATACCGAACGCAACCGGACTGTCGGGCGAATCGCGGTCGTTCCCACCGACGGTTCCAAGCCGTTTGCAGTCTGGACTTCCGGATCTGGCAATGAATCCGACCCGCAATGGTCGCCAGACGGCCGTTACCTCGGATTCGTTTCGACCCGTGAAGAGAAACGCAGCCAGGTTTTTCGAATCCCGGTCGACGGCGGCGAAGCGGTACCGGTCACCCGATTGCCTGAAGGCAGTTTGCTGGAATGGTGCTGGTCTCCCGATGCGTCCCGCCTGGCAGTGCTGTTCCGCCCGGTCGACCCCGCGCAAGCGAAGGAAGAACTTGAACGACGTTCCCGCGAAAATCGGTCGACTCCGCCGAGAACGATCGAGAAACTGCGCTGGAGAATGGAAGGGAGCGGGTTCCTCAGCGAAGAAGCCGTCCAATTGATCGTTGTTGATTTGGCAACCGAGGAGCACCGAACCCACGCGGTGGGCGGCGGGCGCGATGTCTCAGGGTTGGCGTGGTCTCCTTCCGGAGACCGGGTCGTGCTCATCCACTCGATTGCGGACGACCCGGATCGATCCCAGTCCGACGATGGCTTCTTCCTGATCGATCTTGCCGACGGCAGTCTCGATGCCGTGCCGGCGGTCCGCGGTCCCAAGGGAAATCCCGTGTTTTCGCCGGATGGCCGATCTATTGCTTGGCTGGGCCACGACGGTCCCGACGAAACCTGGGGAGTCCGCAACAACGGGCTCTGGATCCTGGATTTGGATTCCGGCGAATGCCGAAACGTCACGGCGGACTGGGACGTTCACGTTGGTGACTGCACCTTGTCGGAACTGCACGGCAAGGGTGACGTTGGTCCGTTCTGGACCCCGGACGGGGCGTCTTTGGCAGCATTGGTGTCAGACCACGGGCGTACCCACGTCTGGAAAATCGGAATCGACGGCAGCCGCACGTTGATGGACGAGGATGTTTCCGGGTTTTCGATGGCGGGCACCGAGAGCGCACTACTCTCGGTCGATGCCGACCATCCCGGTGACATCTGTTTCGGCGGACGACGATTGGCGGGTGTCAACGACGACCTTCTGGCGCAAATCCATCTGCGAAAGCCATTGGCGATTTCTCCCGCGGCTCCCGATGGTTTGCCGGTTCCTTGCTTTGTTCTGTTCCCTGCGGATTTCGAGACGGTTCCGGCCCCCCGACCGACATTGGTCTACATACACGGCGGTCCACACCTGATGTACGGCGAGAAGCACCTTTTTCACGAGTTCCAGGCGCTCGCCGCTGCCGGATATGTGGTGCTGTTCCCGAATCCACGCGGGTCCAAAGGATATGGCGAGGCGTGGACCGCGGCGATTCGCGGGGATTGGGGCACGCCCGCGATGGACGATGTGATGGCGTGTGTCGACTTTGCCGTCGCGCAGGGATGGGCGGATCCGGATC
>CAZYBA010000048.1:5624-12981 GCA_964646105.1 uncultured Armatimonadia bacterium | reverse complement strand
CTCCACATTGCGGCGGCGGCGATCGTTACCGCAATCAACGCTGGGACGGGCTGGTTGAGGAAGAAGGCGAAGGCGGCCAAACCCGCAGACCCGATAAACGCCGGGATTGCGATGTGCAGGCGACGTTCCCCGGCGCGGTCCGACCGGACCGCATTGGCAACCATGACAAAACCAGACGCCGAATAGGGAATTGCACAGAGGAACCCGACCGTGATCGCGTCGAAGTTCCCCATCTTCTTGATCAGGTCCGGAATCCAGAGGCTGATTCCGTACATACCGCTCACCATCAGGAAATAGGTGCCGCAGAGCGCCCAAACCCCCGGAATACGGAATGTTTCCTTGAACGAACTGTGCTCCGTGGATCGTCCCGGCTCGCGAGCCATCCGCTCTTCCAGCAGCTGTTTTTCAGCGTCGGTCAACCACTTGGCGTCCTTGGGGCCGTTGGGCAAATAGGCCAGCACCACGAACGCCATCAAGATGGCCGGAAGTCCCTCCAGCAGAAACATTTGTTGCCAGCCGTCGAAAATCGGCAGCGGCTTCGTCTTCATGATCCAGCCCGAAATGGGTCCACCGAAACTGTACGTCACTGCGTTCGCGGTCATGAACAGTGCGATCATCCGCGCTCGTTCCTTGGCGGTGAACCAGTAGGTCAGGTAGAGCAGGACCCCCGGGAAAAAGCCGGCCTCCGCGATTCCGAGCAGAAATCGAATTCCGTAGAAAATCGGGGTCGACTTGGCGAATGCCATTCCCATGGCAAGGATTCCCCAAGTGAACATGATCCGGGCGATCCAGAACCGCGCCCCGACTTTTTGGAGAATCAGATTGCTCGGAACCTCGAAGAGGAAATAGCCGAGGAAGAAGATTCCGGCGCCCGTTCCGTAGACCGTCGGGCTGAACCAAGTCATTTCCATCTTCGCGAAGCTGACATTGACACGGTCGAGGAACGCGATGATGTAGAGGAAGAAGAGGAACGGAATCAGCTTGCGGCCGATCTTGGCGACCAAGGCCGCTTCAGCGCTTTGTTGCGCGGCAGGGATAGTAGTCATGGTGCGGATCCGCCTCCGTGGCGGCGGCGGTACGTTCCCTGCCCGCCGAAACAAGTCCTGCGTCACGGCGCCCCGGGCAGCACCGTTGTTCCCCGGAGTAGCATGTTGGTTCCCGCACCGGACCCTTTTTGGCAACGCCCGAGACCCATTCCCGCAGGACACCCCCCCCATCGTTGTCGAACCGGGATCCCATGAACGCCAACGCTGACAAAATCACCGGGGTGCCGGCCGTGCGCATTATCGACAAGGTCCGTCCACGACTGGAGGACAACCTTTTCTTCCTCGAACCAAGCCATGTTCGGCTGGGCGGCTGGCTGGGACGCCGGGTCGACGCGGATTCGGACCGTCGCCTGACGGAAGCGGACGAAACGGCGATGCTGGCAGGATTTCGCCAACGTCCCGGCGCACAGGCTTGGATCGGCGAGCATGTCGGCAAGTTCCTGCATGCCGCGTCGCTCGCCACCCGCAATCGGGCTCTGCCGGCGTTGGTATCGAAACGCGACCGCGTCGGGCGGGCGCTGCTTGCCACCCAGGAAGCCGACGGCTACCTGGGCACCTATGTTTCGGGAAAACGATTCGGTCTCTACCCCGAAGCCGACTGGGATGTCTGGGTGCACAAGTATTGCCTGCTTGGCTTGCTGGCTTGGCACGAAGTGGCGGGCGTTCCCGAGGCCCTGCGCGCCTGCGAGCGCATTGCGGCGTTGCTGATGAAAGAATTCCCAATCGGTGGACGCCCCCTGTCGGTGGCAGGAACCCATGTCGGTATGGCGGCGACCAGCGTTCTCGAACCGATGGTCCTGCTGTACCGACGGACCGGGAATCCCGCCTACCTCGCATTCGCCAAACGGATTGTCGCGGATTGGGACCGGCCGGGCGGACCGGGAATCCTGGCAAGTCTCAAGGCCGGCAAGGGCGTGGAGGGCACCGCCAACGCCAAGGCGTACGAAATGCTCTCGAACCTGGTGGGTGTTTGCGAGCTGGCACGGACCACCGGCGACCGTTCGCTGCTGGATCCCGTGGTTCTCGGCTGGAGCGATATTGTCGCGCACCACCGTTATCTAACCGGTTCCCTGAGCCGTCACGAACACTTCGGCCCCGACCACGACCTACCGAACGGTCCGTCGTCGAATGTCGGGGAGACCTGTGTCACGGTCACCTGGATCCAGTTGAACACCCAGTTGTTGCGATTGACCGGCGAAGCACGCTACGCGGCCGAGATCGAGCGCTCGCTCTGGAACCATCTCGCGGCCGCGCAGCGCCCGGATGGTGCCCAATGGTGCTACTACACCGCTCTCGAGGGAACAAAACCGTACGGTCCGGGCATCAACTGCTGTGTGTCTTCCGGTCCGCGTGGGATGGCCCTGGCGCCGTCTCTCGCCGCTATGACCGACCGAAATGGCGTTGTCACGCTCCTTTTGCCCGAGACGGTCGACGTTCAATTTGTTTCGGGACGCCGCCGAGGGACACTGCGCCAGCGGGTGGAAACCCGTGACAACCGTTTCGAGTTGACTCTCATTGCCGACCGGCCGTTGCCCGCAGGCGGGCGGGTTCGCTGGCGCGTCCCCGACTGGCTGCGCGGGCGTGTCGATGGCGAGCGCAACGGCTGGGTGATGTTGCCGGTATCAACGTCCGGGAGCAACCCGAAACCAGTGTTGTCGGTCCCGCTTGGCATAGAACGCGATGCCGGTGCGCAGGGAAACACGGGAAAATTCGCATTCCGCCGTGGACCATGGATTCTGGCCGCCCAAGGCAGCGACAACGAGCCGGCACCCTGGAAAATGCGATTGGAGACACTGGACACCAAGATGGCAACACCGACGGTACGGATGGAAGCGCGCACCGGCACGGTGCGTTCCGTTTCCTTGGTGCCGTTCGCGGAGGCAGGCGCCAAAGGGGAGCGTTACGCGGTTTGGCTTTCGGGCCCGGGACAGCCGTGGCCGAGCAATCCCGCGACTCTCATCGACGGCGAGGAGGGACGCAGCCACCCGGGCAACGTTCAGGGTTCGATTGTGGACGGCAACCCGCGCTCGTTTGTAGTGTCGTTCGACGGTTCCCGGCAGGACAGTGCTTGGTTTTCGGTGGATCTCTTTGAACCAACGGTCATTTCGAAGGTCGTTTATTGCCACGGACATGCGTTCGTCGATGGTGGTTGGTTTGTGGGACCTCCCCGCGTGCAGGCGCGGCTGAAGCCCGGAGGACCGTGGGTGGATCTAGGAACCGTGCCCGGTTATCCCGCAACCACCGCCGTCTCGCCGGGGGGATTGACGGACGGGCAGGCGTTCACGCTCGTGCTGCAACGTCCCACCGAGGTGGCCGCGGTGCGGGTTATCGGGGTGCCCGGCTCGGGAAACCAGACACGGCTGAGTTTTTCCTCGTGCGGGGAACTCACCCTTCTTCCCTGATCGTCATTCGGCATACGGTGCCATCCAATATGGAGAACGTTCTGTGAATCGTAAATGGAGACTGGTCGGAGTGCAGTTCGACCATATGCACATGGGTGATCTGCTCCGGTTGGCGTCCCAGCACCCGGATGTCGAGATCGTGGGCGTCTGCGACGATGTCCCGGGACGCGCCTTGCCGATCGCCAGCCAGTTCGGGATCGGGGCGGAACAGGTCTGGAGGACACCGGAGGAAATGCTGGCGAGTGGCGACGCGGATCTGGCGGTGGTTTGTTCGTCGACCGCGCGCCACGCCGAGTTTGTCGAACGATTGGCGCCGTTCGGTTGCCATGTGCTGGTGGAAAAGCCGTTTGCGGCATCGCTCGCCGACGCCGACCGGATGATGGCGGCGATGCAGCGTTCCGGCAAACGCTTGGCGGTCAATTGGCCGCTGGCTTGGTATGCCTGCCATCGGACCGCGCATCGCCTGATCCGCGAGGGTGCCGTCGGGAATGTGATCGAAGTCCATTACTACGACGGCAACCGGGGGCCGCTGCGCCATTTGGCCGACAAGGTCGAGGTCGATGCCGCGGAAGCGGATCGTCTCAAATCGGGGTCGTGGTGGTACAAGCGCGCGCACGGCGGAGGCAGCCTGCAGGACTATCTGGGCTACGGGGTCACACTCGGGACCTGGTTCATGGACGGTCGGGTTCCCACGGAGGTCACTTGTGTCGTGGACGATCGTCCCGGTTTGGAAGTCGACGAACATGCGGTGGCGGTGGTCCGCTACGACAATCCCGTCGGACTCAGCAAGTTCGAGACCCGATGGGGTACGTTCACCGATCCGTGGACCCACCAGCCCCAGCCGCGGTGCGGGTTTGTCTTGGTGGGTACCACCGGCACCATTTCCTCGTACGATTACGCGGAGTCCGTTACCGTGCAGAATGTCGAGCATCCCGAGGGATTCCAACAGCCGGTAGACACGTTTTCCACGCAATTCCGGGACCCGATCGGCCATTTGGTGGACGTTTTGGCGAACGGTGTCCCGTTGCATGGCCCGCTGGATCCGCTGTTGTGCCGGATCGGGCAACGGATTGTGGATGCGGCGGCGGCATCGGCGGAGCAGAAGCGGACCGTCTTGCTTGCCGACTTCCCGTGACGATGTCGGACCATCCCGGATCAAGTAAATTGGAATTCGCGCTCGCGTTGGTCCGCGTGCGCCATGTGCCGGGACGTCCTGCGTCGTGTCGCAAGACCCTTCGAAAACTGGATTCAAAACCAGAGTTGACTTGCGGAGATTTTTTGTTTTGACAGGACCAATTGGTACCAGTAGCATTCGATTGGTACCAACCGGATTGATTCGGCAACGCCGTTTCGGGGAAGGTCGGTCCATCTCGGTTTCATTTCCGGCGATGTCCGCCGGGTGCTAGGACAAGGAGGACTGGAGCATGCGTCTCCATCAAAACGCGAATGTCGCCACGAAGCGACGTTCGGCCTTCACATTGATCGAACTCTTGGTGGTGATCGCGATCATCGCCATCCTCGCTGCTATCTTGTTCCCGGTGTTTGCGCAGGCCCGTGCCAAGGCGCGTGCCATCTCTTGCCTGTCCAACACCAAGCAACTCGGTATCGCCTGCATGATGTATGTGCAGGACTACGACGAAGTGATGTTGCCGGCCCGTTTGGGGTATCCGGACGCGGCGGTGGGTTTCACCCCGGACGGCACTGCCCGCGACTGGCGTCGCTACTGGCCGTTCATCATCCAACCGTACATGAAGAACTTCCAGGCGCAGATCTGCCCCGACCAGACTGCGTTCCAAGGGCCGCACTGGGGTGACAGCCACCCGCAGGACAACCCGTACGGACGCAACATCTCCAAGGGCTACGCGATCAACGACACGATGGCGACCTGGGGGGGATCGGATCACGGTTCAACCACCAACCTCGCCGGTGTCACCCGCCCCGCCAACATCGTCCTCTTCGCCGATGCCGGGACGATCACCAAGGATGCTTCGGATCCGGGTTGGGCCCTCTGGGGAGACGGTTCTTCCAAGGCCCGCGCGGCGTTCATGCAGAATCCCGACAATTACAACGGTCCCGGCGGGTACAAGTCCGGCGGCACCGCGGCGATCTTCATGAACCCGCTGCGCCTGAGTTGGGAATCGCAGTCCGAGCCCACTCTGGTTCCGGTTCCGCGGCACCAAGGCCTGGCCAATGTCATTTACTTTGACGGCCATGCCAAGGCGATCAAGCTGAGCCAGTTCTGGATCCGCCCGGGCATCACCCGCATCGCCAAGCATGCCGACGGTTCTCCGGACAGCCGCCTCGACTGGGGTGGCGAATACGACGCGTTCGGCGACTCGAGCGCCCGCGGCAACGACAACAACCCCGCGGCCTGGTAATTGCCGGCCTCCGATCGGCAAGGAACGTTTTCAATGCGACGACGACTCCCTTGGTTGCTCGGAGGCTTGGCTTTGGCCGCACTCGCACTGCCGGCGAGCCGCTTTTGGCTCGCCGGCCCTCCCCCGCCTCCCGCCAAGGCGTCGTTCGAAACCAAACGACGGTACTGGCAAGACCGCCTCAGACGCGACCCTTCCGAGATCGATGCGTACATTGTTCTCGGCACACTCGAGGAGCGCGAAGGGTACTACCTCTCGGCGCGACGTCGACTGCTTGCGGCACGTGCCCTCGGTGCCTCCGACAGCAAAATCTCCGCACCCCTCGGTCGCGCCCTGAGCCATTTGGCGCGCGAAGACGAAGCCCGGGTCGAATTGGAGAAGGCAGCGGCACTCGCCCCCGACTCGCTCGATCCGGTTCTCAACCTGGCCGGCTTCCACGTCGACGCTCGCCGGTCCCGCCAAGCCTCCGAAGTCTTGCGTATCTGGGTGAAGGCACACCCCGACTACAAGGATCCTTACGGACTCGAGCGGTTGGTCTTGGCCCTGCTCGCCTGCGGGGAAACTGTCGGCGCCGACAAAATGGCAACACGGCTGCTGGAAGTGACTCCCGACGCCCCGGGGGCCTTGTCGCTTGCGGCCCGTTGCGCACTCGACAACGGCGGTCCGGAACGGGCTCTCGCGCACCTCGAGAAGTTCCTGCCCAACGCGCCCGATCCCGCCGCCGCGCTTTACCTGAAGGGCTTGGTCCTGAACCGTCTCAAGCGATTTGACGACGCCCTGTCGGCTTGGCTGGAGGCGAACCGTCTGGTTCCCGGCGCGCCGGATGTGGTGGAGCGGATCGGGTTGGAATATGCCCGCCGCGGCGACTTCAAGCGCGCCGCCGTGGCACTCGATCAGATCGCCACGGTCGACCAAGGCTACCCGGCCGCCGTCCGCGCGGCCCGCGCACTCGAAAAGGCGGGACGTCCGCTTGACGCCGCCTACTGGGATGCCATCGCCCTTGGGTTGCGCGGCGATTTCCAAGCAGCTCTCACCATGGCCCGCAAAGCCGCCGAGACCTCGGATCCAGTAAAACAACGACGCGCGCGCACCGCCGAAGCCGAAGCGTTGCGGGGACTCAAGCGCATTCCGGAGTTCGTCAAGACAATCGAGGAAGCGACCACAGGCGGGTCGGTAGAAGATCTGCTGCTCCGAGCCTACGCTTACTACCAGGCCGAGTCCCCGAAAACTCTTCCCAAGCGCATCGCCTGCCTGCGTGCCGCCGCCGAAAAGGCGCCGGAGCAGCGCGCGGCGATCGCACTGCAGGTGGCGGAACAGTTGCGCCGCACCGGACAACGCGATGCAGCGGAAAAGGAAATGGAGGACGCGTTGGCGATCGCGCCGGACGATCCCGAATTGGTCCGAACGCTCGGGGGGTTTTACCTGGATCGGGTCGACAAAGGTGAACGACTGGCCAAAGCGACGCGTCTGTCGGAAAAGGCGGTGGTGCTTACGCCTCAGGACGAGAAGGCATGGTTGCAACTCGGGCAATGCT
>CAZYBA010000048.1:3977-5614 GCA_964646105.1 uncultured Armatimonadia bacterium | reverse complement strand
AACGCGACCTCTTCGGCGTGCACCCCGGACGGCGACATCTCGCGCGCGCGGCGCAGTGCATCGAGCATGTCATCGACCTCGAGCCCGGCTACGGCCCCGGGTACCTGGAACTCTCCCGTGTGTATGCGCGCATCGGCGACAAGGACGGCAGCAACGAGGCAATGGGCCTGTACCGCAAGTATGTCGCGTTCGAACAGCGTCACGACACATTGGAAACCCGCGCCCGCAGCCCCAAGGCATCCGTCCCCGACATCCGCGGGTACGCCGAACTGCTGATCGAAGCCGGCGATCTCTCCGGTGCAACGTCTCAATACGAACGCATCATGTCCAAGAACCCCGAGGACAAACCCACCCGAAACATGCTCAAGCAGTTGTATTCGCGACTGGGACGAACCGAGCAGTTGGCCGCGTTGGAGGCGGATCCATGACCCGGTCACAAACCCTCGGGTTAGCCGCATGCTTTGCGCTGATCTCGGTCGGCTGTGCGTCCAAGCCCATACCCAAGACCGGGGTACCGTCAAAGCCCGTGGTTTTCACCGATATCACCGACCAAGCCGGAATTGACTTCACCCATTTTAACGGCGCACGAGGCCGGAAACTGATGCCCGAGACGGTTGGATCGGGGCTGGCGTTTTTCGATTTCGACAACGACACCGATCAGGACCTCTTGATTGTCGACAGCAGCAGTTGGCCGGGTGCCCCGAAACAAGAGGGTGGCAAACCGCGCCTGTACCGCAACAACGGCGACGGAACGTTCACGGAGATTTCCAAGGACGCAGGTCTGGATTTCCGGATCTACGGCATGGGTGTCGCCGTAGGCGACTTCGACAGTGACGGCGATCCCGACCTTTACCTGACCGCAGTTGGCCCGAACAGGCTGTTGCGCAACGACAGCGGCCGTTTTGTCGACATCACCGAAACGGCGGGTGTGACCGGAGTCCCGCTTTCCGGACTATCCCTGGCCCACAAGTGGAGCAGCGGCGCCGCCTGGGTAGATTTCGACAACGACAGCGACTTGGATTTGTTCGTCTGCCAGTATGTTCGATGGTCCCCCGCCCTCGACCCGTTCTGCGGCAAGAACGGCGTTCGCGGTTACTGCCCACCCGGAACCTTCGAGGGGGCTCGAAACACCCTTTACCGCAACGACGGCGACGGCAAATTTACGGACGTCAGCAAGCCCATGGGCCTGTTCGACTGCGCGGTCGGGAAATCGTTCGGGATCAGCCTCTTCGATGCCAACAACGACGGTTTTGTCGACATCGCAGTGAGCAACGACACCTGGGCCAATTTTTTGCTCATCAACGAGAAGGGCAAGTACCTGCGCGACAAGGGAGTCGAGGCGGGGATTGCGTATGCGGAGAACGGCCGAGCCAAGGCAGGGATGGGCATCGATGTCGCGGACTACCGCAACAACGGCACCTGGGGAATGGTGATCGGCAATTTCGCGGAAGAGGGATTGTCGTTGTTCGACCCGATGTCCGGCATGGAGGGCATGTACGAGAACCAAGCCCAGGAACGCGGTTTGGTCAGCCCGAGCCTGCTTTCCGTGACGTTCGCGACGTTCTTCTTCGACTACGACCTGGACGGATGGCAGGACTTGCTGGCCACGAACGGCCATGTCGACGACATCGTCAACA
>CAZYBA010000048.1:362-3967 GCA_964646105.1 uncultured Armatimonadia bacterium | reverse complement strand
CAACACGTACAACTCCAACTTGACATTCAAGCAACTGCCCCATTTGTTCCGCAACGATCGTGGAGAGCGCTTTGTGGAATCGTCCAAGGCCACCGGATTGGATTTCCGAATTGTCGGGCGGGGTGCGGCGTACGCGGACATCGACAACGACGGAGACCTGGACATCGGCATTGTCGACAACGGCGGCAAGTTTCGGCTGTTGCGCAACGAAGGCGGGAACCAGAACCGATGGATCCGGGTGCGTGTGCAAGGCACCCGGTCCAACCGGGACGGCATCGGCGCCGTGGTCAGCGTCCGCGCGGGGGGGATCGTGCAACGGCAAATCGTTCGGTCCGGAGGCAGTTTTCTCTCCGAAAGCCAGCGTGAATTGACATTCGGATTGGGTGCCGCGTCGAAGGCAGACGCGATTGAAGTTCGGTGGCCTGATGGAACCGTCGAAAAACTGCCTGGTGTCGATGCCGGACGTTTGGTTCGGATTACCGAAGGAAAGGGAATGGAAACCCCATGAAAGAGAAGCTGAATACGATTCCCGTGCCGGTGATTGTGATCGCCGTGGTCGCGGTGCTCGGGCTGGTCGGATGGTGGATCAGCCGTCAAGTTCAGAGCCAGAACGGCAGTTACACCGTTCCGATGGACCGTACCAAGTACATGGAACGGATGAAGCAGCAGGCTGCGCAAGGCCAGTACAGTGCGCAAGGTTCTCCGGGGCAACGCCGCGGAAGACCAGGAGCAGGAGCCCAAGGCGCCGGTTCCGCGGGACAAGGCGGCCAAGGTGGCGGATACGGCGGCTACGGCCAGGGCCGTATGGGACGCTGAAAACGTACAAATCGTCGAAAATGCCGGGGGACGACACCCCGGCACTGTTTTTCAGAAAGTCAGTATGACCCGCGCTTGCGTTTCCCTAGACTCCGATTTCATTGTCTCCGACGTCGACCCGCGCCTCTTCGGGGGTTTTATCGAACACCTGGGACGACATATCTACACCGGTATTTACGAGCCCGAACATTCCACGGCCGACAATCAAGGCTTCCGGCAGGACGTGCTTGACCTGGTGCGCCCCCTCGCCATGCCGATCATGCGTTACCCAGGCGGAAATTTTGTCTCGGGGTACCGTTGGGAAGACGGAGTCGGACCGGTTGACGAGCGTCCGGCCCGCCTGGACCTCGCCTGGAATGCCAAGGAACCGAACACGTTCGGAACCAACGAGTTCGTCGACTGGTGCCAGAAGGCCGGAACCGCGCCGATGATGGCGGTGAATCTCGGTACCCGCGGTCCAGCCGAAGCGCAGGCATTGGTGGAGTATTGCAACCACCCGTCCGGAACTGCCTGGTCGGATCTTCGCCGCAGCCACGGCTGGGAAAAGCCCCACGGGATCAAAGTGTGGTGCCTTGGCAATGAAATGGACGGTCCGTGGCAGATGGGCCAAAAGAGCGCGGTCGATTACGGAAAAGTCGCCCGTGAAGCCGCGAAGTTGATGAAATGGACGGATCCGACGATCGAGACCGTGCTGTGCGGGTCGTCGGGGCGGGGAATGGCGACCTTCGGCCGCTGGGAGTGGGAGGCGCTCCACGAGGCCTACGAGCACACCGACTACCTGTCGTTGCATACGTACTACGGCAATGCCAAGAACGACACCCCGGCGTTTTTGGCCGAACCCGAAAACATGGCCGACTTCATCCGTGAATCGGCGGCCCTGTGCGACGCCGTGGGAGCTTCACGCAAGATCCGCCGCAAGATCCAGCTCAGTTTCGACGAATGGAATGTCTGGTACCAGACGCCGGATCAAGTAAACACGGGTGAACCCTGGTCGGTGGCCCGCCCGCAATTGGAACAGCGTTACACCATGGAGGACGCCCTCTGCTTCGGGGGGATGTTGATCACATTGCTCCAGCATGCCGACCGGGTACGCATCGGCTGCATTGCGCAGGTGGTGAATGTGATCGGCCCGATCTTCACGGAGCCGGGCGGACCGGCGTGGCGGCAGACCATCTATTGGCCATTCCTCGACGCGTCCACCCACGGCCGTGGGACTGTCCTCAACACGGTGGTGCATTGCCCGACGTACGACAATGCCTCCCGCGACAAAACCCCGGTGGTGCAGGCGGTGGCGGTGCACAACGGCGATGCAATCACGGTCTTTGCACTCAACCGGGATCCTTCGGGCAACCCGGTCGAGATCGATGTGACCCTGCGCGGTTTCGACCGATTCCCAAACGCCACCCACCGCGTCCTTCGCGACAACGATCTCAAGGCATGCAACACCCTCGATCATCAGGACCGGATTGTTCCGACCGACGCGCCCGCCCCGAAGGTGGAGGAAGGCAAGTTGACCGCAACCCTGCCGGGCCTGTCGTGGAACGTAATCCGGCTGAGTGCGTAATCGCGGCGGCGACCTCTCGACCATGTCCCTGACACGACGTCAACTCCTTCGCTCCTTGGCCTTTCCGCCGCTGGCAACGGCTGCGGGAGGCCTCGGCGCGGGTTGCCAACGGCGGAATGGCCGGGAAATCGTGGTGCGGTTTTGGAACGGCTTCACGGGTCCGGACGGGCGCACCATGTTGCGAATGGTGCGCCGGTTCAACGAGTCGAACCCGGGCATCCGCGTGGTCATGCAGCGGATGGACTGGGGCACCTTTTACAACAAGCTGTTTGTGGCTGGCCTGGGGGGACGCGCTCCCGAGGTCTTCGTCCTACATACACGGGCGTTGATGCGCTTCGCCCGCGCCGGATTCACCGCCCCTCTCGACCCGATGCTCGCCGATTTCCCCGTTCAGGACATCGATGCGAACGTCTTCGGAGCGGCCCGTATCGACAACCGCCAAATTGGACTCCCGCTCGATGTCCACATGATGGGCATGTACGTCAACCGGGCGCTGTTCCGCGCGGCGGGTATGGATCCCAACCGGCCTCCCACCGACCGTGCATCGTTTGTCGACGCCATCCGCAGGATGCGCAAGCCGGCGGCCAACGGCAATCCAGACCAGTGGGGATACGTCTTCACGTATTTCCAAACCTGCACCTACACGTTCCTTCGCCAGTTCGGGGGAACCCTCTTCGACGCGCAGAGCAATGCCGCGACATTCGACCGAGCCGAGAACCGGGCCGCACTCGAGTGGTGCCGCGGGCTGATCGCCGACGGACTGGTGCCGGAGCCCGAAAATTTCGACTCGTGGATCGGTTTTCGCCAAGGCCGGGTCGGGATGGTCTTCGAGGGCATCTACATGCTTGCGGACCTGCAGAAACAGAAGGATCTCGATTTCATCGGGGCACCGGTGCCGCAAGTGGGCACCGAGGAAGCGGTCTGGGCGGACTCTCACAACCTGTGCCTCAAGGCCGGTCTCGCACCGGAGGTTCAGGAAGCGGCCTGGAAATTCATGCGATTTCTCTCCGACAACAGCCTCGACTGGGCCGAGGGAGGGCAGGTCCCCACCCGTCCGTCGCTCCGAAACACCGAACGGTTCCGCTCGATGCAAGCGCAATCCGCCTTCGCGAAACAAATCCCGATTGTCCGGTACATGCCGCAGCAACCATTCGTATTCGAGTATCTGACCGAATACGACTTGGCGGTGGAAAAAATCCTGCGGGGCAAGGAATCCGCCGGGGAC
>CAZYBA010000048.1:0-248 GCA_964646105.1 uncultured Armatimonadia bacterium | reverse complement strand
GCCACAAAGCGGGGTGCGGATGTGTGACGCAATCCTGCCGGGTGGCTTTTCGCGGCACCGCATCTCATTCTATTCCTGGTGTTTGTTGCCGGTCCGTTGCTTTTCGGTTTGGGACTGAGTTTTTTCCGGTGGGACATTCTCTCTTCCCGACCCGCGGAATTCATCGGTACGGCAAATTACCGCGAGGCCGTTTCCGACGAGTATGTCGCCAAGGCGCTCGGTGCGACAATCAAATTCGTTGCGATGGC